>CANJDH010000032.1 GCA_947473125.1 Burkholderiales bacterium | reverse complement strand
TGGGCACCACGCCGTGCATGGCGACCTGTCCGATCGACGAGGGCGGCTGCCTGGGCGGTACGCTTGAAGATGGCCGCGTCAAGGAGCGCAGCTACGACGTCGCGCGCTGCACGACGCGTGTGCAAACCTCCTTCATTCCGGGTTTTCAGAAGGCACTCGAAGCAGTGTTCGACGAGCCGGAAAAAGAAAAGCGCAAAATGATTCTGTATTCGTCGCAGTTCACGCGTACCTTGTGGTCGATGTCGTATTCAAACGTCAGTCAGGGGCAGTGTTTCGAGTGCATGCGGGTTTGTCCGGTCGGATCCAAGCGGCGCAACTTGCGCTAGGAGGCATTGTCATGGGTTTCTATTTCGTTGATCCTGATCTGTACCACCAGTACAAGGATCAGGTGTTGTCGATGTCGCAGGCAATCCAGATCAACTACCCGGAGCATCTGCCGCCGGAGAAGCGCCAGCCGGGTTTTTCGGATCGGCAGATCGCCGAAAAGCTGGGCATCGAAGAGCGCGTGGTGCGCGAGATCCGCTGCGTCGCGGAACGCGAGTATTACCCGGTGGATGAATGGGAGCGTGCCCTCGAATTCAAGGATCGTGCCTGCAAGGGCTATGCAGAAAAGGGCGTTGCTTACGCGACCAAGAAGTACATTGATCGCGCCAAGGCAGCGAAAGCGTCCGGCTCGAACTGACCAGGGACCGACCATGCTGACGATGTCTTCGGCGCTGCAGCGCGCGCGTAGCCAACACGCCAACCGGCCGGCGATCATCGAGCCGGACCGAACCTTTACCTGGGCGGAGCATGTCGAGCGTGTCGCTTGTCTGGCCGGGGCGCTGCGTGCCTGGGGTCTGGCCCCCGGCGACCGCTTCGGTATCCTATCGCGCAACTCGTTTCGCCAGGCCGAGCTGCTGCATGCGGGCTACTGGTCCGGCTTGATTCCGGTGCCCGTCAATGTGAGACTCGCGCCGCGCGAGATTGCATTTGTCTTGCAGGATGCCGGTTGCAAGCTGCTTGCCATCGACCCGGCGTTGCTGGGTTTGTTGGACAAGGATGAACTCGCACCCTGGAGCGACAAGGCGGTGGTCCTCGGGCCTGATGGCGCCGGCCGTCAGTCACACGACATGTTGCTTGCTTTGGCAACGGCATTGGCGCCGCATGACGCCTGCGAAGACCACGACGCGATCCTGCTCTACACGGGTGGCACCACCGGGCGCGCCAAGGGAGTGCGCTTGACGCATCGCAATATCGCCGCAAACGGGATGCAGGTGGGCCTGACATTGGGCATTCGGCATGACGACATTTACCTGCACGTTGCGCCGATGTTTCATTCCGCCGACTTGCTGGCGACTGCACTTACCCTGACGGGCGCCGCCCACGTGTATTTACCCGAGTTCAACCCGGTGGCGTTCCTGGCGGCGATCCAGACGCGCGGGGTCACTTTCACGATGTTGGCCCCGACCATGCTGATCATGGTGCTGCAGCATCCCGATTTCGCGCATTACGATCTTTCTTCGCTGCGCATTCAGGTCTACGGCAGCTCGCCCATGGCCGAAACCTGGATCCGTCGTGCCGTGGAGGCCTTGCCCGGTGCCAAGGTGACGCAGGGCTACGGCCTGACCGAGACCGCGCCGATTCTCTCGTTTTTCGAACATCGCGATCATCTTGAGGCACTTGCCACCGGCAACACTGCGCGCCTGGCGTGTGCCGGCAAGACCCTGCCCGGCGTGGATCTGCGCATCGTCGACGATGCGGGACACGATGTGCCGCGTGGTGCATCCGGCGAGGTGATTGTGCGCGGCCCCAACGTCACGCCGGGCTACTACGGACTTCCCGAGGCCAACCGCGAGACGTTTCGCGACGGCTGGTTCCATACCGGTGACGTCGGTTGCGAAGACGACGAAGGGTTTCTTTATCTGCTGGACCGCAAGAAAGACATGATCGTTACCGGTGGTGAAAATGTTTATTCGTCGGAGGTCGAATCCGCGTTGTTCACCCATCCCGACGTTGCGGAGGCCGCGGTGATCGGCGTGCCCGACGCGATATACGGTGAGGCTGTCTTCGCAGTCGTGATTGTGAAGCCCGGCGTCACGCTCGACCAGGCGGAACTGATTGCTCATTGTCGCAGCCGTATCGGCGGATACAAAATTCCACGCCAGTTTGCGTTTGTCGATGCGCTTCCCAAAAGCGCGCTCGGGAAAGTGCTCAAGGCGGACCTGCGACGCCGGTTTGGCGGCAAGAGCCCGAGCATAGCGACCTGAGGCCGCGGCGCGCACTTTTTTTGAGGCGTGCGAATCGGCTGATTTGCCTGCGCTCGCCAAGCGGCAGCAAGGGCCGCTGCCAAGCTAGCGAGTGGCAGAGACTGCCGCGAGACTGGGCTGGGCGCTAACCCTGGGTCCACGGCAGGTTGGCCTTGCGCCAGCCGCCTGCATGGCCGCGGCGTCCCGTGGCGTCCTTGTCGCCCTCAAAGCCTTCAAGGATGTTGTAGAGGTTCGAGAAACCGGCACGGGTGGCAGCGATCGCCGCATTGTGTGAACGCACCGCGCTGCGGCAGAGCAACAGCAGCGGCGTGTCCAACTCATGCAGCAAGCGCAGTTGCTCCAGAAATGCCGGGTTGGGGCGCGACGTCACACCGCCATCGGCGTTGCCCTCATAGGTACGCCATTCAATCAACTGGCTGCCGGGCACGCTGCCGACAAACTCGAACTCAAAGCGGCTTCGCACATCGATGATGCGTGCGGCGCCACCCCGGGCCAGCTCCCAAGCTTGTTCGGGAGTCACGGCGCCTGCGTATGCCAGATCGTTTTCGACGCCGAAATTGCGCGCTTTCTCGAAAATGGCAGCGGCGTTTGGGGGATGAAGCGTGGTGGTCATGTCAGGCAGCGGAGAGATGGGATTGGTGGGAGCAGTACGGATGCAAGGCAGGCCGTTCCAAAGCTTCGCGGTAGACGGCGCCGATCATCAGCAGCACGGGAGCGGACAAAGGCCGGAAACCGTTGGTGGACAAGGCCTTCAGGGTTGTGATTTGGTGCGCCACGTCTGGCAGCGAGGCATTTTCGACAATCGCTACGGGAGTGCCTGGGGGTTTGCCGCGGGCGATCAGCGCAGCGGCGATGGATTGCGCCTCATGTGCGGACATGTAGAGCACGGCGGTATCGGTTTCTAGCACCGGTTTGATCCAATCGGTCGGCTGCTCTGCGCGACCGACCCGCGGCGTGGCGAAGGTCACCGAGCGGCTCATGCCGCGGCGCGTGAGGGATATGCCCAGGTCGGCACTGGCGGCGAGCGCGGCGGTGATGCCGGGCACGACTTCACACGCGATGCCGGCCACGGCCAGCGCGTCGATTTCTTCCTGCGCCCTTCCAAACAGCATCGGATCGCCGCCTTTGAGGCGTACCACGACGCGGTGCTTGCGCGCGGCATCGACCAGGCGCTTGTTGATGAACGCCTGCGCGGTCGAATGTTCGCCGTGGCGCTTGCCGACGGCAACCTTTTCCGCGCGCTCCGCAAGTGCGATGGTGCCGGGGTGTACCAGCGCGTCGTGGAATACGATGTCCGCAGCCGCCAGCAGGCGCGCTGCACGCAGTGTGAGCAGGTCTGGCGCGCCGGGGCCGGCGCCCACCAGATACACGGTGCCGTCAGCCATGGATTATTTCCGCAACCGTGGATCCGATCGATCGCAGTGGATGGCGCTGCTTTGTCATGTTGGCGACGGCGCCGAGGCGCCGACGGTAGTAGGGTGCGGCCTGATCCACTGCATTTTGATAGACATCTGAAAAGTCATCGAATGCGCCGAGCGCATCCTCTAGTGACTTTCCCTCTTTGAGCACAAAGGCATTGAAGCCGCAGCGCACCAGATACGGAATCTGGTCGCGCAAGACGTCGCCGAACGCACGCAATTGACCGCTGAAGGCATAGCGCTCGCGCAGCAGGCGCCCGATTGAGTAGCCGCGCCCGTCAACAAATTGCGTGAACTCGACCGCAATCAGGGGCATCCTGGCCAGATCCCTGACTGCATCGAGACGGGATGGGTCGTCCGCTCCCGTGAGCCAGACGCCGCTCCTGCCCACGCGCGCAGCAAGTGCGTTGCGCTCCTGGAGCCAGAATGACAAGGGCACGATCAGGTTGCCGGTGGCAGGCAGCGGTTCGCCTTCCGCGATATGCAGCCAGGAGTCGGCGACTACACGTCTGTCAAGAATGATGTTCATGTTCACGCCGCCTTCAATTCGGTGTAGCCGTAGACGCGCGTCTTGAACGGCTCGATGCCGACGCGCCGCACCGTATCGAGGAAGGTTTCATCCTCGTGGCGCGTATCCACGTAGACGTTGAGCAGTTGTTCCACCACATCCGGCATTTCATGCTGACTGAACGAGGGGCCGATGACCTTGCCCAGCGATGCGCTCCAGCCTTGCGAGCCGCCCAGTGTCACCTGATAAAACTCTTCCCCTGCCTTGTCGACGCCCAAAATGCCGATGTGGCCCACATGGTGGTGGCCGCAGGCATTGATGCAGCCGGAAATGTTGAGGTCGATCGGGCCAAGGTCGAACTGGTAGTCCAGGTCTGCGACGCGTTCGGAAATGGCCTGGGCCACCGGTATCGATTTGGCATTCGCCAGGGAACAGAAATCGCCGCCCGGGCAGCAGATGATGTTCGACACCAACCCGATATTCGGGGTGGCAAACCCGATGCGCCCGGCCTCCTGCCAGACGACAAACAGGTCTGACTGCCTGACGTCGGCAAGAATCAGGTTTTGCTCGTGCGAAACGCGGATCTCGCCGAAGCTGTAGCGGTCGGCCAGGTCGGCCACGGCGTCAATTTGGGCGTCGGTCGCATCGCCCGGCGCCTTGCCGATTGGTTTGAGAGACAAGGTGACCGCGGCGTAACCCGGCACCTTGTGGGCCGTCACGTTTTGCCGAACCCAGCGGTCGAACGCGGGGTGGTCGTGGCGCGCGCGTTCATAGCCGGCGTCCACATCGGCCAGGGCGTCATACGCCGGCCGCGCAAATGCGGCATCGAGGCGCGCGAATTCCTCTTCGGGGACGGCGGCGGGGCCGCCCTTGATCTGGTCCCATTCGGCTTCAACCTGACGTGCAAATTCCTGCGGCGTCAATTCCTTGACCAGGATCTTGATGCGCGCCTTGTACTTGTTGTCACGGCGCCCGTGCAGGTTGTACACACGCAGGATCGCATCCAGGTAGTTGCACAGCTCGGTGCGCGGCAGGAATTCGCGGATCGCATGGCCAATGATCGGGGTGCGTCCAAGGCCGCCGCCCACAAAAATGCGCAGGCCGACCGCGCCTTCCGCGTTCCTGACAACATGGAGGCCGATGTCGTGTACCAGCACCGCGGCGCGGTCCGCGGCACTGGCTGCCACGGCGATCTTGAACTTGCGCGGCAGGAAGGCGAATTCCGGGTGGAAGGTCGACCATTGGCGAATCAGTTCGCAGTAGACGCGCGGGTCGGCAACCTCATCGTGCGCCACGCCGGCGAAGTGGTCGGTTGTGGTATTGCGCACGCAATTGCCGCTGGTCTGGATCGCGTGCATTTCGACACTGGCCAGCTCGGCCAGGATGTCCGGTACTTCTTCGAGTTTCGGCCAGTTGTACTGGATGTTCTGGCGCGTGGTGAAGTGGCCGTAGCCGCGATCGTACTTGCGCGCAATATGCGCAAGCATGCGCAGTTGCGTGGAGGACAACATGCCGTAGGGAATCGCGACGCGCAGCATCGGCGCGTGGCGCTGCACATACAGGCCGTTTTGCAGGCGCAGCGGGCGAAATTCGTCTTCGCTCAATTCGCCGGCAAGGAAGCGGCACGTCTGGTCGCGAAACTGGGCGACCCGTTCGTTTACCAGCTGTTGATCGATGGCATCGTATTTGTACATGGCAAACGTCTTTGCATCAAGGGGTCAGGAAACAGGGCGGGCGTTGCCCGACGGCGCCCCACGCCCCACCATTGCAACGGCGACAGCGGCAGGCCGATCACATCACCCTGTCGTGATGCGCGAGAAGTTGCGGCAACGCATGACTTCCAGAATCGAGCCATGGCGCGCATTGTCGGGCGCGCGCGCTAAATCGTCCAAGAATAATAAATCGCTTGGTTATTCTGTTTGGTAGTTACCGCAGGGGCGTGGAGCCGGCCGGCGGGGCGGCCGTGTCCGCCGATCACGCAGGGCGGTTCCGCTGGCGCGTGGCGGCCGTCAGTCTGACGACTGTTGGGCGCACCACTTGCGCCAGATGTCGCGGTAGGCAGATTCGAGATGACGCGTAAAACGCGGACCATCCATCAGGGGGGAGCGGAGCAGGCGCGGACGCAACTGGGCACGGATCTCGGCCAGGCGACTGGTATCGGTGGCGACACGCACTGCGATGTCGGCGTAATCGTCGGCGGAGTGCCCGATCATCTCCGGGAGGCCGGCATTGGTCAGGAGCGTCACGCCGACCCGCGCGGCATGCGTTTGTCCTGCCAGGGCCACGGGCGGCACGCCCATCCAGAGCGAGTCGCAGGTGGTGGTGGTGCCGTTGAAGGGAAACGGGTCAAGGGCCAGATCCGCCTGGTGGTGCAGGGCGAGAAACGCCGGACGCGGTACCGGCGCGTGAAAGTCGATGCGCAAAGGGTCGATCGCGTTATCAACAAACATGCCGCGCAACCGTTCGCGCGTACTGCCTTCGGGGATGGCGGCCATCAGCAGGCGGCTCTGCGGCAAGGCCTGGAGGATGCGTGACCAGAGCTGCACTCCCTGTGGCGTGATCTTGGTCACTGCATTGAAAGAACCGAACGTGACAAAGCCGTTGCGCAGCGCGGGAAGCGCATTGACCTCCGGGCTTACTGCAGGCGGATGGTAGGTCATGTACACGTCGGGGAGCCGCAACAGGATTTCGCTGTGCAGATGCTCTGTTGTACCCGGCGGATCGGCTAACGGATCGGTAATCCGGTAGTCCATTGCTGACATGCCGGTGGTGTTGGCATAGCCGTTCCAGGTGATTTGCAGCGGTGCCGGCTTGCGGGCAAAGGTGAGCAGGCGGTTGTCGTAGGTATGCCCCGACAGGTCAACCAGGATATCGATCCGGTCGCGCCGCACCAGGTCGGCCAGTTCGACGTCGGTCAGGTTGGCCGACTCGCGCCAGACCGGGCCATGCGCCTTGAGGCGCGCCGTGCATTCGTCCGGGTCGGTTACGTCGGAATAGCAAAATATCTCAAATGCTGTAGTGTCGTGGGAGATGAGCGTGGATTCGAAAAAATAGGCTGCCGCGTGGTTTTTGAAATTGGGTGAAACATAGCCAATCCGCAAGCGGCGCTCCGGTGATGCATCGTTCGCTGGTATGGCGACGCCGGCCAGCAGCGGTTCCGCGTGGCGCCGGGCCCACTCCTTGTGTGCTTCAAATACCTGTTGTGGCGTGTACTCGGGCAAGAAATTGAGCCAGTAGATATAGTTGCTGTGCGCACCGACCAGCGAGGGATCCAGTTCGAGCGCCCGCTGATAGAGGGCGATGGCCTCGGGCACGCGCCCCATCGTGCGCCGCAACTGGCCGGTGTTGAACACCACTGCGGCGAAATCGGGGGCCAGCTTGAGCGCCCTTGCATACCAATGATCGGCTTCGTCGAGGCGTCGAAGCTTGCTCAACACGTTTCCCAGATTGTTCATCGTCGCGAAGGAGTCTGGCTGCATGTCGAGCGATCGCATCAGGCACTGTCGTGCCGCTTCGAGCTCGTCCAGCGCTTCCAGTGTTGACGCCAAGTGATAGTGCGCTTGCACGTTTTCGGGTTGCGTGCCGATCACTTTCTCGAGGAGCGTTTTGGCTTCCGCATGCCGACGCTGCGTCATCAGGTTGTTTGCGAGCAGGTGCATGGCGTTCGGGTCGCGCGGGTGTTGTGACAGCGCGCGGCGCAACAGGTTCTCAGCCGCAATCCATTCGCCGCGCCCCTGGCAAGCGATCGCCTCGTTCAACAAAACAGCCAATGCCTTGGCGTTCGCCGGCTTGACCCAGGCGTCGCGCAATTGTTTGATCAGCTTTGCGAGCATGTTGTTGTGCTGTCGGGTTGTCGAGCTATGGGCGCAATCCGGTCAAGGCATTTACGCAGCCGCCGACGCAGTATGATGCGCGAGGGCTGGTTGCATCGCCGTACGGCGCACCTTGCCCAAGCGCATGGCGCGCGGTTGGCCGGGCTAGTCGGGCTTTGCGGTATCCGCAGCCGCGTCGGACTTGCGGGTAACGTAGACAATCAGGCCCTCTGTGGCAACCTCGATGAATTCTTCGGAGTAACCCAGCTCCTTGAGCTCCCAGCGAAAACTGTTTCCCAGCTTGGCCTTTTTTATCCAGCCCAGGCGATGTTCGTTTTTGAACGTCTCGGCTTGTGCGAATGTCTCTTCAAGCAGGCGGGTGATGCGGTTGACCGAGATCCGTTTCTGGGGAGATTTTTCAACTGCCGCGGGATAGCGCGACGACAATTCATTTGCCAGTTTCTTGGCAAATGCGTCAACGTCGGGCCCGCGCAAGGACTTCAGGATTCCCATTTGATTCTCCAGGAGGGATCGGACGGTGCTACGAGTGCCGGGTCAAACAGCCAGTGCTGGCATGCCGCTCCAGCGCTCAGGCCAGTGAAAAAAATTATAACTGATGCGTATTTTCGAAACCGGTGCGAACCGGCACGGGGTCAGTCTCTCATATCCGGTGCAGATCCATTTCGAGCCATTCTGGCCGCGACGCGCGCCATCGGATCGCTCCATTCGCCCAAGCGCGATTGCCGGAATAGTTGTACCGAGGCATACCAGGGCATGGCGTTCCCCGTGCCGCCAAATGCCCATTCAGGCACCACGGGCACCAGAACCGAGGTTGGCTTGCCGAGTGCGCCGGCAAGATGGACCAGCGACGTGCAAACGCTGACGACACAGTCGAGGGCCTCCACCAGAGCTGCCGTTTCATCGTAGGTTTCGATCGCCTCGTTCCAGTGCGACACACCGATGCCGTTGTCCCGCGCGTAGGCCAAATCGGCCTGGTTTTGTCCATATTGCAGGCTGACGAAATGACAATCCGGCTGCCGCAGCAGCGGCAGCCAACACGGCAAATCGACCGAGCGCAACGCAGAGTTGGTGCCGGGCAGGCCACCCCGCCATGAGATGCCGATCTTGGTGCCGCTACCCAATTTGTCCAGCCTGGCGCGCCAATACCCGACCCGTTCTGGATCGGCGCGCAGAATTGGCGTTACCGGAAAGTCTTGCGCGTGACGTCGATACAGACCTGGCAAATCGCCCATGAATACCTGGCGGCACGATTGGCCGGATAGCTGCCGCAGTAAGAGCTGATCGTCCGCCTTGCCCCTTGCGACCACCTGCGCGCCGCCAAACGAGCGCTGAAACAGCGCCTGCAGTTTCGGGTTGCATTCGATCACAACTTGAGAGCCTTGCGCTGCCGCGCTGTGGAGCAAATCGGGAATGCAGGTCGAAAACAGGATTTGATCGCCCAGACCCTGTTCGGACAACACCAGGATCGTTTCCGCCGCCCGCGCAGGCGGCGTCCAGGCTGGGAAACGGAACTCGTGGGAGCGTGCGCCCGGAACCATCCAGCGATGTGGGTAGTCATCCCAGGCACGCTCAAAATTGCCGGCCGTCAACAGGGCCAGGCTCCTCTGCCAGCGCAGGTAGGGTTCGTCGGCTTCGCGCAGGAGGGTGTCGTATCGCGCAATCGACTCGGCATAGTTGCCCAGACAGCGCAGCGCCAGGGCCTGGTTGATGCTTGCCGAACGATTCGAACCATCCGAACGCGCGATGGAACGATGAAACAGCTCCAGTGCCCGCTCCGCTTCACCGAAGCCGCGCAGCAATACCAGACCTGTCTGGTTCAGTATCTCGGGGTCGTCGGGGTAGTCGCGCAGAACGGCTTCGAGGAGGCTGAGCGATGCGCCATATTGGTCAAGCTCATACCGGGTGGTCGCTTCGTATACGGCCGCAGCGGCGAATTCGGGGAGCAGGGATCGCGCTTTGGCAAATGCCTCGGCGGCGGCGCTTTTTTCGCCCGTTTTGTACCAGGCGTGGCCGAGGCAGTAATGGGCCAGCCCGTTGCGTGAATCACGGTGAACCGCGATTTGCAAACAGTACAAGGCTTCATCGGCTATCTCGGCCGCGAGGTAGCAGTAACCAGCCAGCAACCACGCCCAGATGGATGCTTTGGGCGCAGCGGTCAGCGCGTCCAACTGTTGTGCCGCGTCAAGGTATTGGCCTTGGCGCATCAGCGCCAGCGCGGCTGCCTCGGGGCCGGACGCCATGTCCCCCGGCTGGAGTTGCGCGAGCAATGTCTTGCCGAAATCTTCGGGCAGTGCTTGCCCGCCGACGTAGCCCACGGCGCTAGTGGATCGGTTTGGTCAGGGTAAACAGCGTGCCGGCAACCGGTAGCCCCAGCTCCAGGCGCAAATTGACCGGCTGGCTGGCCTGCATAACGAGGCCGGCATCGGCTACCAGGCTGGCGATGTAGGAAGCCGCGTGCTGGTAGCGGCCGGTGCGCTGCAGTTTGTAAGGGACGTCTTCGGCCAGGAGTTCAATTGAAAACATGTACAGGCCGCCCGAGTTGAGCACCCGCTGCGCTTGCGCGAAGATGCCTGCCAGGTTCCCGATGTAGATAAAGACGTCGGCTGCGATGACAACGTCTGCGCTTGCCGCCGGCAGGCCCGTCAGATAGCTCTCTGCATCACCTTCGACCAAATCGTGATAGATCGCGCGCCGGTCCGCCTGCTCGAGCATCAATGGGCTGGCGTCGACGCCAGCCAGGTGCTCGACGCACTGCTGCAGTTCGACGCCGCACAGGCCCGTGCCGCAGCCCAGGTCGATCACGACCAGTTTTTTGCCCAACTGCGCCGCGTGAGCATGCACGATTGCGCCGATCCTGGAAGGCAAGTCGTATTCGAGTTGCCGCATCAGGTGGAGGTCGAAGGCGGGCGCATAGTCGTCAAAAATGGCGCGCAGGTAGCCGAGCGGCGCCTTTTCGCTGGTCCCGCCGGAAACCGAAATGAGCAGGTGCTCAAACAAGCCCTGGTCCAGGCCGGCGTCCAGGGCACGCTGGTAAACGCCGGCGGCGGCAGTATTGTCGCCACCCGAATCAAGCAGGCGGCCCAGATTCAGATAGGCCTGCACGAGGTCCGGCTTGATGTCGATCGCGCGCAGGTAGTCGGCGCGCGCCGAATCGAGATTGCCCGCGGTGTGGTGGGCGCCGCCGCGGTTGTTGAAGGCTTCGGCATACGCCGGCTTGATGGCAATGGCGCGGGTGTAGTGCTCGATGGCCTCGGGCAACTGGCCAAATTGCTTGCGTACGTTGGCCAGCGAGTAGTGCGCGAGCGATGATTCCGGTTCAAGCCGCAAGGCAGAAAGGTAAAAACCGCAGGCTTTTTCGTAGTCGCCCATCTCGGCGCAGAGCCTGCCGAAGGTGATCATGTACTCGGCGTTGTCGGGCTCTGTCTGCCAGACGCGGTACAGAAAGCTGCTCGCTTCCTGCGGCTCGCCTTTTTCTAGCAACGCCAAGCCTTGAGCATGCCATTGTGCTGCGTGGGTCATTGCTGAATGTGCCCCAGACCTGCGAGGTCGTTGAGGACCGAAAGTCCGAAGCCGTGATTCTAGCGATGTGACCGGCAACTTACTACCCTGGCGCGCACGACGGTATCTGGATTCGGTCCTGATGTGCCGACAAATTGCACATTCGGCGTGACGCCGTGACCAAAACCGTCAGGTTGATCCGCCCACGCGGCGACCGGCATATCGTCAAGGCATCGCGCAAGATGCCACTTTTGTCGAAAAAACATAATTTCCCTTGTATTTTCAGCGGCTTATTCGGTTACAGCCAATCGGGTCAGGAATTGCCTCCAAACGACTAAAGATGGCACGATTCGCGCGTGTGATGTTGTACCTGGCCGGCAGTTTCCTATTTGCCCAAGCTTTAGGTCCCGTTGCTTTCTTGCTGGAGAATTCATGAAACAGCTTCAAAAAGGCTTTACCCTGATCGAACTGATGATCGTGGTTGCGATTATCGGCATTCTGGCTGCGGTTGCATTGCCGGCATATCAGGACTACACCATCCGCGCCAAAGTATCGGAGCTGATGCTGGCGGCGAGCGGTTTTCGCACGTCTGTCACGGAAAAAGCGCAGGTTGACAACACCCTTGTCAGCGCAGGTTCAGGCCTGAGCGTCACCACCGTCGGCAAAATCACCAGCGGCACCGTATCACTGGGTGGCGTGATCGCGATTTCCGGTACAACTGCCTCGGCTGGTGCCGCCGTGACGGTCACCATGACCCCGACGTTTACCGGCGGTACGCTGACCTGGGCTTGCGTTGGTACGCCCTCGAAATATTTTCCCGCATCCTGCCGCTAAGCGGTTGGTGCGTCAAAAGCCTCCCTTCGGGGAGGTTTTTTTTTGACCTATGCAGGGGCGCGTGGCTTTTCTGCGTGAAGAATTGACGCGTGTGACAAAAAACGTCACTTGGTTTGCCGTGTGCGTCATGTCGCGACTTTTGCTCCATTGAGTGA
The DNA here is from genome assembly GCA_947473125.1 of Burkholderiales bacterium. GTDB lineage: Bacteria > Pseudomonadota > Gammaproteobacteria > Burkholderiales > JAEUOS01 > CANJDH01. The sequence goes on along the minus strand of CANJDH010000032.1, from coordinate 30,960 downwards.
CCGGTGTATTGTCGACAAACGACCCATTTTTTTATTTATTTTCAGACAATTATTGAAGGGGGCAGGCGCGGGAAGGGGTTGGATTGTGCCGGTGCAAAGTTGGCACGTTTCACGCATACAGCGCGATGCCCGGAGATTGGTTTTTGATGTTGCCGGGCGCATCCCTTTAATTTTTCGCTGGAGGATTCATGAAACAGATTCAAAAAGGTTTCACCCTGATCGAGTTGATGATCGTGGTTGCGATCATCGGCATTCTGGCGGCGGTTGCGTTGCCGGCGTATCAGGACTACACCATCCGCGCCAAAGTATCGGAGCTGATGCTGGCGGCGAGCGGTTTTCGCACGTCAATCACCGAAAAAGCCCAGGTCGACGCGACATTGGCCAGCGCCGGTTCCGGCCTGACCGTTACTACCGTAGGCAAGATCGCCAGCGGCACGATTTCTGCCACTGGCACGATCGCGATTTCGGGTACGACCGCATCGACCGGCGCCGCCGTGACGGTGACCATGACGCCGACTCTTGCTGGCGGCACGCTGACCTGGACCTGCGTGGGTACGCCCTCAAAGTATTTCCCCGCATCCTGCCGCTAAGCGCTTTTGCGTAAAAAAACCTCCCCTTGGGGAGGTTTTTTTTGACCTTCGGCGGAGGCCGGTTGCGGCTCGGCTTTGACATCTGGCTGTAGTGACAAAAAACGTCAGATTGCGCACCCTGGGCCATGCGCTTGGCAGCGCCCAATATCGACAAAATGGTTTTGGGTTTGGAGATTTTTAAATTTTCCTTTAATTTCAATTATTTATGATTATTTTGCAAATCAGGTCAGGGCTCACTTCCCAAAGGTAAAGATGGCACGCTTCAAGCATGTACCTGTTTGCCTGGCCGGCAATTCCTCATTTGCCCAAGCTTTAGGTTCTGTTAGTGGTTTGCCGGAGGACTCATGAAACAACTACAAAAAGGTTTTACCCTGATCGAACTGATGATTGTGGTCGCGATCATCGGCATTCTGGCGGCGGTTGCGTTGCCGGCATATCAGGACTACACCATCCGCGCCAAAGTATCGGAGCTGATGCTGGCGGCGAGCGGCTTTCGCACGTCTGTCACCGAAAAAGCGCAGGTTGACAACACCCTTGCCAGCGCAGGTTCAGGCTTGAGCGTCACCACCGTCGGCAAAATCACCAGTGGTACCGTTTCCGCCACCGGCACGATCGCGATTTCTGGTACGACTGCGTCGGCTGGCGCCGACGTGACCGTCACCATGACCCCCACGTTTACCGGCGGTACGCTGACCTGGGCTTGCGTGGGTAACCCGTCAAAGTATTTCCCCGCATCCTGCCGCTAAGCGATTGGCGCGTCAAAGGCCTCCCTTCGGGGAGGTTTTTTTTTGACACTCGCCGGTGGCGCGCGGCGTTCTCGCTTCAAGAGCTGAAGGATGTGACACAAAACGTCACGTTGCGCGTCATGTGGCTCTGTCTACCGCTTTAAACCAAGCCCGGCTTGATCGCAAGCGCAACGAATTTGCATTTATATTCAGACAATTATTCAAGGGCCGCGGGGATGGCGTCGGGTTGAGTTGCGCCGACATGGCATTGGCACGTTTTAAGCAGCGACAGTTTTGCCCCGATCGGGATGTCCCCGCTTCTGGGCATATTCCTTTAATTTTTCTCTGGAGGATGCATGAAACAGATACAAAAAGGTTTCACCCTGATCGAGTTGATGATCGTGGTTGCGATCATCGGCATTCTGGCTGCGGTTGCGTTGCCGGCGTATCAGGACTACACCATCCGCGCCAAAGTATCGGAGCTGATGCTGGCGGCGAGTGGTTTTCGCACCTCAATCACGGAAAAGGCCCAGGTTGACGCGACCCTCGGCAGCGCCGGTTCTGGCCTGACCGTTACTACCGTGGGCAAGATCGCCAGCGGCACGATTTCCGCCACCGGCACGATCGCGATTTCCGGTACGACCGCATCGACCGGTGCAGACGTTACGGTGACCATGACGCCGACACTGGCTGGCGGCACGCTGACCTGGACCTGCGTCGGTACGCCCTCGAAGTATTTCCCGGCATCCTGCCGCTAAACGGCTCCGGGGTAAAAGCCTCCCTTCGGGGAGGCTTTTTTTTGCGCCACGGCCAAACAGCCACCGTCAAACGCATGGCGCTACAACCGCTTCGTCGCCGTCAGGCAGGTCCTTGATTCCAGGTGCCCGACTTCCCGCCGGATTTGTGTGCGAGGCAAATGCCCTCCATGCGCATTCCCCGGTCGGCCGCCTTGCACATGTCGTAAATGGTGAGAAGTGCCACACTGACGGCACCGAGCGCCTCCATCTCGACACCGGTGCGCCCCACGGTTTCTACCGTTGCCGTGCAATGGATCGCGGATTGCGCGCGGTCTATCGAAAAGTCCACCGCCACGCGCGTTAGCGCCAACGGATGGCACAACGGTATCAGGTCCGAGGTGCGCTTCGCGCCTTGAATTGCCGCGATGCGTGCAATGCCGAGCACGTCGCCTTTCTTGACCCCCCCCCCTTCAATCAGTGCCAGGGTCGCGGCCTGCATGCAGATCGCGCCTTTTGCAACGGCAACCCGGTGGGTTTCCGCTTTGGCAGCCACGTCAACCATATGTGCCTGACCTTCGGCGTCAAAGTGGGTCAGTGGCGCGGAACTCGATGGCTGGTTCATGGCAACAGGAGGTAACAAATCTGTGGTGTTTCAGGAGGGAAACGAGGTGCCTCGGAGGAACCTCGGGGGGCGGCGGGTATCATATCACCCATGAAATTTGTCTTTTGCAAGGGCCCGATGTGTGCGCTGGCGTGGGCTGTGGCCGTGGTGCTCGCGTTCGCCGCCCCGCCCGGGTCCGCGCAGGCGCCAAACCTTCCCAATTTGGGCGACGAATCGGCCGCGGTGTTGTCGCCGCAAATGGAACGCAAGATCGGCGAAGGGTTTTATCGTGAATTGCGGCGCGATCCGTCTTTTCTGGACGATTTCGAAGTGTCCGGCTATGTGCAGGACCTGGGACAGCGCTTGATTTCTGCGGGGCCGGAACCGGGCATCGGCGTTGATTTTTTCGTCCTGAAAGACGCGCAAATCAACGCCTTCGCCATGCTCGGCGGCTACATCGGGGTCAATAGCGGCCTGATTATCGCTTCGGAGTCCGAGTCGGAAGCCGCCAGCGTGCTCGGGCACGAAATCGGGCACCTGACGCAGAAGCACATCGCCCGCAGTGTCGCGGCGGGCCAGCGATCATCGATGGCGTCGATGGTGGGCTCCGTCCTGTGCTTGCTGGCGGCCCGGTCGAACCCGCAGGTGGCCAGCGGCTGCCTGGCGGGCGCGCAGGCCGCATCGGTGCAGTCGCAGCTGGCGTATTCGCGCGATTTCGAACGCGAGGCCGATCGCGTCGGCTTCGACATCCTGAGCCGTGGCGGGTTTGACGTGGCCGCCATGCCGGTTTTTTTTGAGCGCCTGCAGCGCTCGACCCGGATCGTCGAAACGAACGCGCCGTCGTATGTGCGCAGCCATCCATTGACTACGGAGCGCATCGCCGACGTACGCAATCGGGTGCAAGGCGCGGTGTACCGGCAACGCGTGGATCCGCTGACATTTCAGCTGGTGCGGGCCAAGCTGCGCGCGACCATGGATGACGGCATTGACGGAGCTCGCGATGCCGTCAGGTACTTCAGCACCCAGATCGAGCAAAAATCACATGGGGATGCCTCGGCGGCCTTTCTGGGCCTGGCCTATGCGCACCTGCAATCGAAGAACATTGCCGGTGCGCAAGCCGCCTTTGCGCGCATCGCCAATCCGGGCAGCCATGCCATGTTCGACACGCTCGCGGCACGCATCCGCCGGGCTGCGGGCGATGGCGAAGGGGCGCTGGCGCTGCTTCGGGCAGCCGCCCGGCGGCACGCCGCGTCGCGGGCGATCCAGTTCGAGTTGATCGAGACTGCGCAGAGCGTCGGCAAGCACCAGGAGGCGCTCACGCTGTTGCGCGATCAGGCGCAACTCTACCGGGCCGACCCGAAAGTGTTTGAATTGCAGGCCAAGAGCTTTGCCGCCGAAGGCAAGCGCATGGCGCAGCATCAGGCGCTGGGCGAACACTTCGCACTGCTTGGCGCCTTGCAGCCGGCGATCGAGCAATTCCAGATGGCGCGCTGCACCGGGGAAGGCGATTTTTACCAGCTGTCGATCATTGATGCGCGTATCCGCGTGCTCTGGCAAAGCCTGCTCAATGAACGATCAGACCAGCCAGGTGCGCCGCGTCAGGGGCCTTCCGGCGGCGGCGAGCGCGGACGTCCACCGGTCGAGCAAGGCATGCCGACGCGCTGTTAGGAACGGGCCGCACCGCGGCTCAGGATGGCTTGCCGGCCGGGGTGGCGTCTGCCGGCGTCTGAAAGTAGGCGTCGTACAGGAGATCGAACGTTTTTTCGGTTTCCGGCAGCAGCGCAGTTTCGTCGGGCGTACGCCGCTGCGCCCCCTGCAGCAAGGTTTCCACGCCGGCCGCTTCCGGCACCGGCGCACCGCCGATGTCCAGCGCATGCACGATCGCGGCGATGCGCTTGAGGGCTACATCCCCGGATAACCCGAACGAATCGAGCAACACCTCGTAGGTCACCTGGCTGGCGGAATTGCAAAAAATGGCGCCGTCAAAGCCGAAACTGACTGCAGTGTCCGGCGGCAGTTCACTGCGTTCGATCCAGGTGACGCTGCCTTCTGCATCGATGAAGCGCCGGATCAGCCAGGCGCTCGCCAGGCGATCGACCCACAGCGGCTTTTTTGTTACCCACACGCGCCGAAAGAATTTTTGTCGGGTGCGCATTTGCTGCGAATTCGACAAGCCGCGGCCCTTTGGAAACAGGACACGGCGAATGTCGGTTTCTGCGTCTGCGAGGGCGTGTGCGGCCCGATCGCGCGTTTCGCTGGGAAAAAAATCCAGCGAGCCGATGACTTCAAAATCACGTTTCAACTTGATCAACATGCGCGACATCGCGGTCGGGTCAGCCACGCCGACGCCCGAGCGAATGCCGTCGATTGTCTTGATCAGCTCGACATAACGCATGCCGCGATCAAACAGGCGGGCAAAGTCTTGCGTCTGGGGCTTGTCCGACGTGACGTGCAGTACCTGGTGCGAGCCGCCGCCAGCCGAAATGTGCTGTCCGAGCCGATCCAGCCCCTGCAGCGCGGCAGCGCCAGCCGGCAACAGGAATACGCCGTCGCGCAGAATCGCACAGCCCATGGCATCGAGCATGCGCAAGATGCGCATGCGTGCAGACGCGTCGTCCGGCAGCTGGGCCACCAGGACAATCCAGTTTGACGCAAGGGATGCAGGAGCAGCGGCCATGGATGATTCCAACAGTGCAGATTATGCACGGGCACGACATCGGAGCCGAGGAACAATGTCACACCCTCGACGCGCCGGGAATCTATAAAATAGCGCGTTGCGCCTCAACAGAACCGACCGAGAGTGGCCATGGAATTTGACAAGGAAATCGATACGCGAGGGCTCAATTGCCCGCTGCCCATCCTGCGTGCCAAGAAAGCGCTGACCGAACTCGTCAGCGGCCAGGTCCTCAAGATCACGGCAACCGACCCCGGGTCGGTGCGCGACTTTGCCGCCTTTGCCAAGCAGACCGGCCACAACCTTGTCGACAGCGGCGAGGCCAACAAGGAATTCTTCTACTTCCTCAAGAAGAAGTAAGCGCCAAGCAGCGCACTGCGATGCGCGCAGCCCTGCACGGGGCTGGTACCAAGACTCTTCGCGAGAGGGGCGCCGAAAGCGTTGCGCACCAACGGTCTTGGCCGCATACCCGCATAAAACGGCTGGCGCTAGCCTAGCCCGATCACTTGCTCTTTCAGTTTCGAGAGCGTGTCCCTGAAGCCGGCGAGCCGGGCGTTTTCCTGCTCCACCACGGCAGCCGGGGCACGCGCAACGAAGCTTTCGTTGCCAAGCTTGGCTTCGGCCTTCCTGATTTCGCCTTCGACGCGTACGGCCTCCTTGTTGAGGCGCGCGCGCTCAGCCTCGATGTCGATCTTGATCTCGAGCATAAGGCGAAACTGTCCCGAGACGGCCACCGGTGCCGGGCTTTTCGGCAGCACCTCGACGATGCGCACTTCCGATAGACGTGCCAGTGATTGCAGGGCCGGCCCGCAGCGCGCCAGCACGTCGGCGTCCCCGGTAGCAACCAGTGGTACGCGCTCGCCCGGCGACAAGTTCATCTCGCCGCGCAAATTGCGCGTGGCGTTGACCAGTTCCTTGACCTGGGCGATTTCCGCATCGGCCGCAGCGTCGATCTTTTCGGGTTGTGCCAGTGGAAACGGCGCGATGCAAATGCTCGCGCCATCCTTGTCCGCCAGCGCCTTGACCGACTGCCATAGCTCTTCGGTGATAAACGGCACCAGCGGATGCGCCAGGCGCAGTCCGGCTTCGAGCACCCGCACCAGGGTGCGACGGGTGCCGCGCTGCTGGGCCTCATTGCCCTGGGCGAGTGCAATCTTGGCCAGCTCCACATACCAGTCGCAATATTCGTCCCACATGAAACGGTAGATCGCGCTCGCCACGTTGTCGAGCCGAAACTCCGCAAAACCCTGCGCCACCAGGGCTTCGGTGCGCTGCAGTTCCGAGATGATCCATTTGTCGGCGGCGGACAGTTCGACCGGCAGCGCCGCGTCGAGGCCGGTGTCCTTGCCTTCACAATTCATCAATACGTATCGCGTGGCGTTCCACAGCTTGTTGCAGAAGTTGCGGTATCCCTCGCAGCGCTTGAAGTCGAAATTGACGTTGGTGCCCAGCGAGGCGTACGAGGCCATGGTGAAGCGCAGCGCGTCGGCTCCATAGGCCGGGATGCCATCGGGGAATTCCTTTTTCGTGCGCTGCGCCACCTTCGGCGCGGTCTCGGGCCGGCGCAGGCCGGTGGTGCGTTTGGCCAGCAGCGGCTCGAGCGCGATGCCTTCGATCAGGTCCACCGGGTCGATCACGTTGCCCTCGGACTTGCTCATCTTCTTGCCCTCGGCATCGCGCACCGTGCCGTGGATGTAGATGGTCTTGAAAGGCACCTTTCCGGTGAAATAGGTGGTCATCATGATCATCCGCGCCACCCAGAAGAAAATGATCTCGCTGCCGGTCACCAGCACCGACGACGGCAGGTACAGGTCCTGCAGCTGTTTCGACCTGGCATCCGTGTTCGGCCATCCCAGCGTCGAAAAGCACACCAGCGCCGACGAATACCAGGTGTCGAGCACGTCGTTCTCGCGCGTTAGCGCTTTGCCGCCTGCCTGGGCGCGCGCTTCGGCTTCGGTGCGCGCCACGTAGCAATGGCCGGCGTCGTCGTACCACGCGGGAATCTGGTGGCCCCACCAAAGCTGGCGCGAAATGCACCAGTCCTGGATGTTGTTCATCCAGTGGCGATAGGTGGCGATCCAGTGCTCGGGCACGAACTTGATCTCGCCGCTTTCGACCACCTCAAGGGTTTTTTGCGCAATCGACATACCGGGTTGAAACGCGTGGCTTGCCGGGGCCGGTTGGTTCACCGCAAAAAACCATTGGTCGGTCAGCATCGGCTCCAGTACGACGCCAGTGCGGTCGCCGACCGGCACCTGGTGCTTGCGCGCCTCGACCTTCTGCAGGTAGTCCTGCGCTTCGAGATCGGCCACCACCGCCTTGCGCGCCACGTAGCGGTCTAGACCGCGATATTTGAGCGGCGCGTTGTCGTTCATGTGTGCATCGAGCGTCATGATGACAATCAGCTCGATGTTGTGGCGTTGCGCGCAGGCGTAGTCGTTGAAGTCGTGCGCGCCTGTGATCTTGACGCAGCCCGAGCCGAAGTCCTTGTCGACAAAGTCGTCGGCGATCACCGGAATCTTGCGGTCGCACAGCGGCAGGTCGACATACTTGCCGACCAGGTGCTTGTAACGTTCGTCGTCCGGGTGCACGCACAGGGCGCCGTCGGCCAGCATGGTCTCGGGGCGCGTCGTGGCGATGGTCATGCCGCGCATCGGCGTGCCGTCGGCCGCCGCTTGCGGGCCGTCAGAGAACGGATACAGGATGTGCCACATGTGGCCATCGCGCTCTTCCATCTGCACTTCAAGGTCGGATACTGCCGTCTTGAGCTTCGGATCCCAGTTGACGAGGCGCTTGCCGCGATAGATCAGGCCGTCGTTATAGAGGCGCACGAAGGTTTCGGTAACCACATCCGAGAGGTTCTGATCCATCGTGAAATACTCAAGGCTCCAGTCGGTGGACGCGCCGATGCGGCGCATCTGGCTGGTGATGGTGTTGCCCGAGTACTCCTTCCACTTCCATACTTTCTCGATAAACTTTTCGCGCCCGAGGTCATGGCGTTTCACGCCTTCGGCTTCGAGCTGGCGCTCGACCACGATCTGCGTGGCAATCCCGGCATGGTCGGTGCCGGGCAGCCACAAGGTGTTGGCGCCGCGCATGCGCGCATGGCGCGTCATCGCATCCATGATGGTCTGATTGAAGGCGTGGCCCATGTGCAACGTGCCGGTGACGTTGGGTGGGGGCAGCTGGATGCTGAAGGAGGGCCTGTCTGGCGCGCTCGCCATGTCGGTGCCCGCGGCAAAATAGCCGGCCTGTTCCCACGTGGGCGCCCACTTCGCCTCGATGGCGGCGGGGTCGAAGCTCTTGGCGATTTCCTGTTGCGGCATGATGCGGTTCCGGCGGCGCGCCAGAGGGCGCACGCGATAAAAAGGGTGAATCGGGAGAACCCGCGATTTTACCTGTTGGCATGCGTCCGGCCGGGCGCAGGCAGGGCGTCGCAGCTACTGCGCCGGCGGGTTGATCTCGAATTTTGTCGCTGTCAGGGTAACCGCGCCGTCGCGCCCGAGGATGCGGATTTTCGCCGGCAGCCAGTTCTTGTCCATGGCGAGCCAGACCTGGATGCCGCCGGATCCGTTCGGGCGCTTCAGGTCGAAAAAGCGGGTTGCCAGGGTCAGCGTATCCGATACCAGCATTTCGTCGCGCTTTTCGACCAGGCGGATTTCCTCGACGGTATCGCGATTTGACAGGGTAAACGGGGCGCCGATCGCGAGGTCCGCATTGAATCCCAGGTCATAGGTCAGGCTCATCACATCCGCAGCCTGGCCTGCCAGCTGCACGGTCTTCTTGTTGCCGTTGGGCTCCTCGATATAGGCGCTTTTTTCGTTCGCCGCGTAGGTCACGGTGGTGCGGCGCTGGTTGCGCTCGTCAACATAGCGCTCCGGGCGCAGGCCGTCGCTGCTGATCACGCCGGCACTTTCCATTGTCAGCTTGCCGATCGAGAAAAACAGCGCCCTGGCCTCGGCCGTCAGCAACACCCGGTACTTGCCGTCGCGGCCCTCCCAGGTCTGGACCGCCCATACCTTGTAGTTGTTCGATTCGAGCGTCATTTCGAATTCGATGCGGGCGCGCTCGGGGAACGGCGAGGCCTTGGACATTTTAGGCGGCGGCGCCGGAGCCGGCTCTTCGCGAGCCGCCGGTAGTTCCGGGGTGGCTGGGGCCGGCGTCCGGTCCACAGTGGGTTGCGCGGGCGCAGTCACCGGGAAGGCATCCGATTGGACCGCTTGCGCCATGACAGCATTCGGTGAGCTACGCACAGCCGGCCTCCTGGGGGACGGCACCACCGGCTTTGCCGGTATCGGTGCTGCCACCGGTGCGGGAGGCGGGGTAACGAGTCGGGCGCTGAGCACGATGGCCGGTTTTTCCTCGGGTTTGCCAAACCAGGGCATCAGATTGAGCCAGCCATACGCCGTTGACAGACCGGCGAGCACATGCACCGCGACCGACAGGGCGACGCCCAGTGCGAACCGGCGACGCAACACCGGGCTGGGCCAGAAGGGGTTCGCTGCGGGCGGGGGGATTGGGTCGGGTCGGAGTGTGAAGTTCATTACAATCGAGATCATACCGAGGGAATTGCGCAAGAAAATATCCCGAGGTACAAAAAAAGTTGGAGACTCCCGTGATGACCGGCATCTACGATCAGGGCCTGCCGCAAACGCCCGCCAATTTCGTTCCGTTAACGCCGCTGTCGTTCATCGCGCGTACCGCGCAGGTATATCCGCTGCGTCCGGCGGTGATCCATGGTTCACTCACCCGCAACTGGCGCGATACCTATGCGCGCTGCCGGCAACTGGCCTCGCGTCTCGCGCAACACGGCGTCGGCGTCGGCGACACCGTGGCGGTGATGCTGCCCAATATTCCCGCCATGGTCGAGGCGCACTTCGGCATCCCGATGACGGGTGCCGTGATCAACGCCCTCAACACCCGCCTCGATGCCGCAGCGATTGCGTTCATGCTCGACCACAGTGAAACCCGGGTGGTCCTGGTGGACCAGGAATTTTCCGGGGTGATGCGCGAGGCACTTCGGCTGGCGCAGGTGACGCCCCTGGTGATTGACGTCAGCGACGCCGAATACACCGGTAATGGCGAGGCCGTCGGCAGCGTCGAGTACGAAGCGTTCATTGCGACAGGTGACGCGCAGTTTGCCTGGCAGCATCCGGCCAGCGAATGGCAGGCGATTGCGCTCGGCTACACCAGCGGTACTACGGGCAATCCGAAGGGGGTGGTCACGCACCATCGCGGCGCTTACCTCAACGCCACCTCCAACATCGTGGTCTGGAGCATGCCGCACTTTGCGTCATATCTCTGGACCCTGCCGATGTTCCATTGCAACGGCTGGTGTTTTCCCTGGACACTGGCGGCGATTGCCGGCACCAATGTCTGCTTGCGCAAAGTGGAGGCGCCGGCGATTTTCGATGCCATTCGGGCCCACCAGGTCACGCATTTTTGCGGCGCGCCGATCGTGCATTCGACGCTGGTGAACGCGCCGCACGCCATGAAGCAGGGCATCAGCCACAAGGTCAGCGCGCTGGTCGCGGGGGCGGCGCCTCCGGCCTCGATGATCGAGGGGGTGGAGCAACTGGGCTTCGACCTGACCCACGTCTACGGGCTCACCGAGGTGTACGGGCCTGCTGCAGTGTGCGCCAAGCAGCCCGAATGGATGGATGCCGATATCGGCGAGCGCGCGAGATTGATGGGCCGGCAGGGCGTGGCCTACACCTTGCAAGAAGGCATCAGCGTGATGGACCCGGACACCATGCGCGAGGTGCCGGCTGATGGCGAAACCATGGGCGAGATCATGTTTCGCGGCAACATCGTCATGAAGGGCTACCTGAAGAACGAAAAGGCCACGCTGGATGCCTTTGCCGGTGGTTGGTTTCATACCGGCGACCTCGCCGTGCTGCATCCGGACGGGTATGTGAAGATCAAGGACCGTTCCAAGGACATCATCATTTCGGGTGGCGAGAACATTTCCTCGCTTGAAGTCGAGGACGTGATCTACCGGCATCCGGCGGTGCTTGCCTGCGCCGTGGTGGCGGCACCCGACCCGAAATGGGGCGAGACCCCGTGCGCATTTGTCGAACTCAAGGAAGGGGCGACCGTGACCGCTGCCGACATGATCGCCCACTGCCGCGCCAGCCTGGCTGGTTTCAAGACCCCGCGCAAGGTGGTGTTTGGGGTGCTGCCCAAGACCTCGACCGGCAAAATCCAGAAGTTCATGCTGCGCGAGCAGGCCAAATCGGCCTCTGCGATTGAATGAGGAGAATCACATGAATGCTTCCGTAATCCCCGACGTTCTGCAACAACCCCATGTGCTGCGGTCCGACGCGGAGGGTGTGACCACCCTCACCCTGAATCGCGGTGACCGCCTCAACCCCTTGTCGTCCGACATGATCGCTGCGCTGACTGCTGCCTTGCAGGCGCTCGGCGGCGACGCGTCGGTGCGGGCGGTGGTGATCGCCGGCGCCGGGCGGGGATTCTGCGCCGGGCACGACATGAAGGAGATCCACGCCCACCCCAACGCCGCCTGGCAGCAGGGCCTGTTCGATGCCTGCGCCGCGATGATGCTGGCGATCGTACGGCTGCCGCAGCCGGTGATCGCGCGCGTGCACGGCGTGGCGGCGGCGGCCGGGTGTCAGCTCGTTTCCATGTGCGACCTGGCCGTTGCGGTGCCCGAAGCGAAGTTCGCGCTCTCGGGCATCCACAATGGGCTGTTCTGCTCGACCCCTGCGGTCGGCGTGGTCCGCAACATCAGCCGCAAGCGTGCGATGGAAATGCTGGTGACCGGAGACCTGATCGACGCCGCGACTGCCCATTCCTGGGGGCTGGTCAACCGTGTCGTGCCGGCCGAGGCGCTGGACGCCGAAATCGCCAAACTCACCGATGCCATCAAGGCCAAGAGCGGCGCGGCGCTCGCGCTCGGCAAGGAAGCCTTCTACCGCCAGATCGACATGGGGCTTGGCGAGGCCTACGACCTGGCCGGGCACACCATGACTTGCAACCTTCAGGATCCGGACGGCATCGAGGGCGTGGCGGCCTTTGTCAGCAAGCGCAAGCCGCAGTGGCGCGGCAGGTAATCCGGCGGAGTTTTCCGGGAGGAGGTCAGCATGCGGGCGGTCGCGTTCGGTTTTCTGATGCTCGGCGTTTCTGCGGTCGGCTACAAGTTTCTGACCACGGGCGGTTCAATGGCGGTCGGCGACCCGGCAGATGCGCCGGTGCCGCCCGTCGGCACCTACAAGGTTGTGATGTATTCGAATTCCGACTGCAAGCCGTGCAACCTGCGGCGCGGCCAGTTCGCTGCGGACGGCATCGCGCACGTGGAACATTTCATGGACCGCGAGCCGGTGCGCATGCAGGAAATGATGGACAAGCTCACCCGGGCCAAGCTGTCGACCAGCGGCGTCCATCTTCCTCAGCTGGAAATCAACGGGGTGATGATGCAGCCGAACCCGTCGATACAGGCGATTCGTGCACAGCTGGCGAAGCGCTGACGGCTGCCGACTGAAAAACAGACCAGGGATCAAACCATGTTTCAACTTGACTTGCTGCGCGGACAGCGCGTCCTCGTGACTGGCGGCGCCACTGGCCTGGGGCGCGCCATGACCGAGAAATTTCTGTCGCTCGGTGCCGACGCCGTGATTTGCGGGCGGCGCGGCGACCTCGCCAAATCGGTCGCGCAGGAAATGGCCGACAAATACCAGCGCAAGGTGGATGCTTATCCGCTGGACATTCGCCAGGCGCCGGCCGTCGAGGAGATGGTCGCCGACATTTTTGCCCATGGGCCACTGACCGGGCTGGTCAACAACGCCGCCGGCAATTTCATCAGCCGCACCGAAGACCTGTCGCCGCGTGGCTTTGATGCGATCGCCAACATCGTGATGCACGGCACTTTCTATGTCACGCAGGCGGTCGGTAAACGCTGGGTTGCGGAGGCCAAGGCGCATGCGACCCCTGACAATCCCTGCGGCTGGACCCCGGCCATGCCGATGCGCAGCGTGATTTCGATCATCGTCACCTGGGTGCGCAACGGCGGACCGTTCGTGGTGCCCTCGGCAATGAGCAAGAGTGCGATCAACGGCATGACCATGTCGCTGGCGACCGAGTGGGGCCGTTACGGGATTCGGCTCAACAGCATCGGCCCGGGAGAGATCCCGACCGAAGGCATGAGCAAGCGCCTCAGTCCCGGGGAGCAGCCCGGTGCAAGGTCGGCGATGATCAACCCGCAAGCGCGCTGCGGCACGATGGAAGAGCTGCAAAACCTTGCGGCCTTCCTGATGAGCGGCGGCTGCAATTGGCTCTCCGGCGAAGCGCTGATGATGGACGGTGCCGCGGCACTCGGCATGGGCGGCAATTTTTACGAATTGCGCAAATGGCAGGATGCCGACTGGCAGGCTGCGCGTGATGCCATCGAAGGGCAGAACCGGAAAGACCGCGAGCAGAGGACCTCATGAGCGCGTTCGAATGTATCGAGGTATCGAACCAGGATGGTGTCGCCCACGTCAAGCTGAACCATCCCGAGCGCCTCAACAGCATGACGCCGGCGTTCTGGGCCGAGATTCCCCGGGCGTTTCGCGCGCTCGACGAGGCCGGCGGCACGCGGGTGGCGGTGCTGTCGTCCACCGGCAAGCACTTTTCGGCGGGCATGGATTTGTCGGTGTTCCAGGGGAACCATGCGCTTGGAACCAAAGACGTCTTGGCGCGCGAGCGCTTTCGCCAGCAGTTGCGCCGCTTGCAGGAGTCTTTCAATGCGATCGCCAACGCGCGTTTTCCGGTGATCGCTGCGGTGCAGGGCGGCTGCATCGGCGGTGCCGTCGACATGGCCACCGCCTGCTGCCTGCGCTACGCCACGCGCGATGCCTTTTTTTGCATCCACGAAATCAATATCGGCATGATGGCGGACGTCGGCACCATGAACCGCATGCCGCGCCAGCTGCCCGATGCCGTCATGCGCGAGCTGGCCTACACCGGCGACCGCCTGGGCGCCGAACGTGCCGAGCGGCTTGGCTTCGTCAATGGCGTGTTCGACTCGCACGAGGCGCTTCTCGAAGGTGCGCTGGTGGCGGCTCGTAAGATTGCCGCCAGGGCACCGCTGGCGGTGGCGGCGAGCAAGGAAATGATTTCCTACGCACGCGATCATTCAGTGGCAGAGTCGTTTGCCTACCTCAATGCGCTGCAACCCGGCATCTTCAGCCCTGAAGACATGGCGCGCGCCATGATGGCACAAAAGGCGGGTTCCGCCGCCGTGTTCGACGATCTGCCGCCGCTCAAGCCGGCGATGGGCTAGCGCAATGGCCGTTACGCCGTCCAAGGCGCGCGGGACGCAGCCGTCCAGAGCCAAAGTGAAGCCTTATCCTGTGCCGGATGGCGGCACGTCGCCGGGCCGGCCGGTGCGTCGGCTCGATCAATCCGCGCTGGACAATCTGGTGGGCTACCATTTGCGCCGCGCCGAGGTGCACATGCGCCAGTTGGTGATCAAGGCGCTTGCCGATTGGGACATCCGGCCGCCGGAATACTCGGCACTCGCGCTAATCGCCGGCAATGCGCTGGTGACCCAGGCCGATTTGGGCCTGGCTCTCAACATCAAACGGCCCAACATGGTCAGCCTGGTTGAAAAACTTGAGCGGCGCGGGCTGATCCGGCGCGAGGTGCATGCGCTTGACCGTCGGAATCACATTCTGACCACCACCGAAAAAGGCGCCGCACTGTTGATGGACATCGACGGGATGCTGCACGAGCTTGACCGCACTGAAACCGCCTGCTGGACCGGGTCTGAACGAAAGAGCATGGTGGAACTGCTGCGGCGGCTGTACGGCCGCTGACGCATGCATTATGTTGGCGCGATAAGCTTCGCACTGGGGCACAGCCACGTCAAACCGGAACCTTCTGTCACAGCACCGGCGCCAGCAGCACCGAGCAGTTCGTCCACCTGATCGGAGTGGGCACATGAACCAGAATCGCTTCGGCATGGACACTATCACCATGGCCGGCCCGCTCGAGTCCAAGCTGCGCGGGGTCAGGGCTGCAGGCGTCACGCAGATGATGTGGATGGCGTGTGCGCCAGTCGGTCCGCTGGCTGATGGGGGCAGGTGCCACGCCACAGCCTGTCGTTGCGTGCGGCTCCGGCGAGCATGGTCCGGGTGGCGCGGTAGAGGTTGGTGGCATGGGTCACAATATCGGATTGGTCGGGTTGGCCCGCAGGCTGAAGGCCTGCGAAGCAGGCATCGGCCGATTCAATGGGCAGGTTCAAAGTTGATTGATAAACAGGTTTGTTCAAAGGAGGAGTCATGAAAAAACTGATATTGGCATTAGCACTGGGCGCCCTGGTCATCACGCCGGCGGTGGCGCAGCAAACCATCAAGATCGCCAACATTGTCGAGCTGTCCGGCCCCGGCACCACCTCGGGCACCAATTTCAAGGATGGCGTCATGCTCGCTATCAAGGAAATCAACGCCGCAGGCGGCATCCTGGGCAAACAGATCGAGAGCACCACCAACGACACGCAGAGCAATCCCGGCGTAGCCAAGGGTTTGACCCAAAAGGCCATCGACCAGGAAGTGTTTGCCGTGTTCGGTCCGGTATTCTCGGGCTCGATCATGGTCAGCATGGCGGAAACGCGTCGCGCCGAAGTGCCCAATTTCACGGGTGGCGAAGCGGCGTCGATCACGCAGCAAGGCAACCCGTACGTCTTCCGCACCAGCTTCACCCAGGCCACTGCGATGCCGAAAATCGCGCGCTACATCACCGATCAGGCCAAGGTGAAGACGCTGGCCTTGATCTACGTGAACAATGACTTCGGCAAGGGCGGCCGGGAAATGCTCATGAAGGCCCTCGACAAATCACCCACCAAGATCGTGGCGGACATCTCCACCGACTCCGGTCAGGTCGATTTCTCGGCTGCGGTTCTCAAGGCCAAGCAGAGCAATGCTGACGCGTTGTTTGTATATACCAACGAAGAAGAGTCGGCGCGCGCCCTGCGCGAATTGCGCAAACAGGGTTGGACCAAACCCGTGATCGGCGAAACCGTATTGACCAGCCAGAAAGTGATTGAACTGGCAGGTGACGCCGCCAACGGCGCCGTGGCCCACGTCGGACTGACGATCGATGCACCGCTGCCGGCGATCCGTGCATTTCGCGCCAAGTTCGAGAAGGAATACAAATACATTTGCGACCACAACGGTCTCAAGGGCTATTCGGGCGTGTACGCCC
This sequence comes from Burkholderiales bacterium, assembly GCA_947473125.1. Classification (GTDB taxonomy): domain Bacteria; phylum Pseudomonadota; class Gammaproteobacteria; order Burkholderiales; family JAEUOS01; genus CANJDH01. The sequence continues at coordinate 14,431 of CANJDH010000032.1, read as the reverse complement.
TGAAGGCCGCGATTGAAAAGGTTGGCAAGCTCGATCGCAAGGCCGTCGCCAAAGCCATGCATACCCTCAAGGTGAAAGCTGCTGACCAGCCCGGCATCCTGATGGACGTGGAATTCGATGCCAATGGCGACCTCGACCGTGACAGCTTCCTCACGGAAGTCAAGAACGGCAAACAGGTCATCACGGCGACCTTGCCGCCACTGGGCAAAAAGAAATAAATCCGGCGCCGGGGCGGGATGTTCGCCCGCACCCGGCGATTGAACCCGCCGCAGCCATCTGGGCGGGGTGGTCGCGACGCGCGACGGCAGTGCATGGAGGCATCGTCACGTGGCAGACTTCTTTCAGCTGCTTTTTTCAGGCCTGGCAACCGGCAGCATCTATGCCCTGGCCGCGCTCGGCTTTACGCTGTTGTGGCAGGCGTCGGGTACGATCAATTTCGCCCAGGGCGAATTTGTCATGCTGCCGGCATTCGCGATGCTGGCGTTCGCGTCGTTCGGCATGCCGATGCCGCTCAGTTTCTTTTTGACCATTGTGCTGGCGATTGCCGTGCTCGGCTGGGCGTTCAAACGCGGCATCGTCGACCCGCTATTTCGCTACGGTATGATGCAGATCGTGGTGGCAACCATCGGCCTGTCGATTGCGATGCGCAATGGCGTGCGCCTGACGGGCGCCGAGGCGCACCCTTTTCCGAGCCTGTTTGCCGACAGGATTTACAACATTGCCGGCGTCACCGTGACGCAGAGTGATATTGGCACCCTGGTTCTGGCAATGCTGCTGGTAATCGGCACCCAGGCGTTTCTGGCGCGCACCATCACCGGCCGTGCAATGCAGGCGGTGGCGCAAAACACCGAGAGTGCGTCGGTGCTCGGCATCAACGTGCCGCGCATGATTTTTTATACCTTTGCCATCAACGCGATCCTGGCCTGTGCCGCAGCGCTGCTGGTGACACCCGTGTACCTGGCGAAATTCGACATGGGCGAGTCGCTCGGTACCAAGGCATTTTTTGCCGCCGTGATCGGCGGATTCAACAATTCGCGCGGCGCACTGCTTGGCGGGCTGATTGTCGGGGTAGGCGAGAACCTCGCCGCGGCCTACGTCTCGGCCGCCTACAAGGATGCAGTGGCGCTGGCGCTCTTCATGGTGGTGATCCTGTTCAAGCCGCAGGGCCTGCTCGGGCGCAAAGAAGAGCGCAAGGTGTGAGCGCCATGAAAAAACAGTCCGCAATCATTTTCACGAGCGTCGCGCTGCTGGCCCTGCTGGTGGCGCCGCACTTTCTCAAGAGCTACGGCGTGTATTTGCTTACCTACTGGCTGGTGTTCATTCTGGCCGCGATGGGCCTGAACCTCACGGTGGGCTATGCAGGGCAAAAGTCGCTCGGCCACGCAGCGTTTTTCGGCATCGGCGCCTATACCGTCGCGATCATGATGAAGGCAGGTTTCAGCTTCTGGCTGGGCCTGCCGGCCGCGGCTGCGATCTGTTTTGTTACAGGCATCCTGGTCGGTTTCCCGGCGTTGCGGGTGCAGACCATTTATCTGGCCTTCGCGACGCTCGGCTTCAATACGGCGGCGTGGCTGGTGATGCGCAATGAGGAGCAATACACCGGCGGTACTTTTGGCATCAACAATATTGCCCGCCCGGAGTTGTTCGGCCTCTCGCTTGATGGTGCACTTGCCTATTACTACTTCACCCTCGGCGTCACCATCGTGTTCGGCCTGCTGCTGTTCGGTCTGTTGCGCTCGCCCTGGGGCAAGGCATTCACGGCCTTGCGCGACAACCCGATCCGTGCCGAGAGCCTTGGAGTGGACGTTCGCAACTACACCTTGTTGTCGTTTGCGATTGGCGCCGTCTATGCGGGTGTCGCCGGCGCGCTGTTTGCTTCGCTGGTGCAGTTCATCGACCCGGCGCCGTTTGGCGTGGGGCAATCGATCATGATGTACCTGATGGTGGTGATCGGCGGGCCGGGGTATTTTTTTGGCCCTGTAGTGGGGGCGGCGGTCGGTGTGGTGCTGCCCGAGTGGTTGCGTTTTGCGCAGGACTGGTATCTTTTCGTGTTCGGATCGGCCGTGGTGCTGTTGATGATCTGGCTGCCCGACGGTCTGCTCAGCATTCCGGATCGCATCCGCGCCCGGCGTGAGTCACGCGAGGCGTCGGCCGCACGAGCTGCTGCGGTGACTGCTGCGGCTGCCAATGCCGGCAAGGGGAGCGGGGCATGAGCGGCCCCTTGCTGGAGGTCAAAGGCCTCAAGAAGTCCTACGGTGCGATTCGTGCCGTAGGGGGGGTGTCGTTTCAGGTGATGCCCGGTGAGATCTTCGGTGTGATCGGCCCGAATGGCTCGGGCAAGACCACCATGTTCAACAGCGTGCTTGGGCAAATCGAACCCGATGCCGGCGAAATTCATCTCAACGGCCAGAACATTACCGGGCTCTCACCCTTGCAGCTGAACCAGCGCGGCGTCGGGCGCACCTTCCAGACCTTGCAGGTGTTCGGCAAGATGAGTGTGCGCGACAACCTGATCGTGGCGGCACAAGAGCACCGCGGCACTATGTGGTCGCGCATGTTTGCTCCCGGTGATTCAGGGCTGGGGGCCAAGGCCGACGAATTGATTGATCTGTTCGGGATTCGCCATGTGGCAGACAAGCCCGCCGGCAGCCTGAGCTATGGCCAGCAGAAGCTGGTCGATATCGCCATGGCCTTCATGAGCGAGCCGGCGCTGGTGCTGCTCGACGAACCCTGTGCGGGGGTCAACCCCAGCCTGGTGGGCGGCATCTCGACCCTGCTCAAGCAACTGAATCAACAGTCGGGCGTGGGCAAACGTGCCAGCAGCTTTGTGGTGATCGAGCACAACATGGATTTCGTGATGGACCTGTGCCACCGCATCATGGTGATGGTCGAAGGCGAGGTCATGGCGATCGGCACGCCGGATGAAATTCGCGCCAACAAGCAGGTGCTCGCCGCCTACCTCGGCAGCTGAAGGCCCAAACCATGACACAGACTCCCGAGATCCCCTGCATTGTGTTCGACGACGTGGTCGCCGGCTACAAGGATTTCATGATCCTCAACAACCTGTCGTTCCAGGTGCGGAAAGGGTCGATCACGCTGCTGCTCGGCCCGAACGGGGCGGGTAAATCGACGGTGCTCAAGACCCTGTTCGGCCTGCTCAAACCGCAGCAAGGCAGGATTGCCCTCGATGGACAGGACATTACCGGCGCCAGCCAGACTGATCTGCTCGCGCGCGGCATTGCGTTCGTGCCGCAAGGGCGCAACCTGTTTCCCCAACTCACCGTATGGCAAAACCTGGAGCTGGGCGGAATCACCCTCGGCGCCAAGACCACCCACGAGCGCATTCCAGAGGTGCTCGAGTTCTTCCCGCGGGTCAAGGAACGGATTCACTCACAGGCTTCGGCACTTTCGGGCGGCGAACAAAAGCAGCTGGAAATTGGCCGGGCGCTGCTGTTGCGGCCCAAGGTGCTGCTGATTGACGAGCCTTCCATCGGCCTTTCGCCGATCCTGGTGCAGGATGTCTTCAAACTGCTCAAGCGCCTCGCCAGTGAAGGCACGACAGTGCTGATGGTCGAGCAGAATGTCAAAAGTGCGTTGAAGATTGCCGATGACGCGATTGCACTGGAGTCGGGCCGCCTGGTACTGCACAAGCCGGCTGGTGAGTTACTCTCTGACCCGCACATTGAGCGCCTGTTCCTCGGCGGCGCGGCGCCCAAGGCAGCCTGAACATGGCTTGCGGACTTTGAATGGAGGCAACATGATTTTTGACTTGCGCATCTACACCCTGCATCCGGGCCGCCTGCCGGCATGGCTCAAGATGTACGAACAATATGGCCACGCGACGCAGGTCAAGCATTGCGGCGAACCGGTGTTCTACTCCACCAGTGAAGTCGGCACCCTGAATCAGGTGGTGCATGTGTGGAAATACAAGAGCCAGGCGGATCGTGAAAGGCGCCGCAACGCGCTCATGAAAGACCCCAAGTTTCAGGATTACCTGAAGCGCAGCGCCGAGATGGGTGCGCATCTGACGCAGGAAAGCCGCATCCTCAAGTCGACCTCGTTTTCACCGCTCTAAGCGGATCCCACACTGCCATGTCCAATACCACTCGCCGCGCCTGCATCATGGGCCACCCGGTTGCCCACTCCCGTTCCCCCATGATCCACGGCTATTGGTTGAAGCAATTGGGTATTGATGGCGCCTATGACTTCAAGGACCTCACGCCTGAAGAGTTCCCCGCCTTCATTGCCGGCCTGGGGTCCAACGGCTACGTGGGCGGTAACGTTACCGTGCCGCACAAGGAGGCCGCATTTCGAGGTGTCTCACAGCGTGACGCCGCTTCTGAAGCGGTCGGGGCGGTCAACGTGTTGTGGGTCGAGAACGGCAAACTCATGGGCGGCAATTCCGATGTGCACGGCTTCATCAACAATCTGGATGTCACTGCGCCCGGCTGGCAGGTGCCGGACGCATGCGCCGTCGTACTCGGTGCCGGTGGATCGGCACGCTCGGCCGTCTATGCGTTCATCCAGCGGGGAGTACGCGTCAAGCTGGTCAACCGCACCATTGAGCGGGCACAGGAACTGGCCAAGCATTTTGGTGCGCCTGTTGGTGCGCCTGTTGGTGCGCCGGTTGGTGCGCCGGTTGGTGCGTCGGTCAGTGCGTCGGTCAGTGCGCACGGGCCGGATGAGTTGCCAGCCCTTCTTTCGGGGGCAGATGTGCTGGTCAACTGCACTTCCACCGGCATGGCCGGCAAGCCACCGCTGGTAATCGATCTGGTGCCGTTGAAGAACTCGGCCGTGGTCTACGACATCGTGTACGTGCCGCTGGAAACGGAACTTCTTGCACAAGCGAGGAGGCGCGGTCATCGTTGTGTGGACGGCCTGGGCATGTTGCTGCATCAGGCCGGTTACGGGTTCCAGAAATGGTTTGGCGCCAAAACCGACATCACGGCGGCGCTGCGTCAGTTGGTCGAGGCAGACATCGTTGCCGCCTCGTCCAAGAGTTCCGGCCGCTGAACCGCTCCCACCAACGGTTTCGGCCGATTTCTCTCTCATGATTGACGGCCATACCACGCTGATTGCGCATATCGGCTACCCGACGCACAGCTTCAAGGCGCCATTGATCTACAACCCGTACTTTGGACAGGCGGGTATCAATGCCGTGGTGGTGCCGATGGGCTGCCAGCCGCCTGACTACCCCGCTTTGCTCAAGGCACTGTTTGCGCTAAGCAATATCGGCGGCGCCCTGATCACCATGCCGCACAAGGTAAGCACTGTCGCCCTGCTTGGCGAGGCGTCAGTCGCTGTCAAGATTGCAGGCGCCTGCAACGCCGTCAGGCGTGATGCCGGCGGGCGTCTGATTGGCGATCTTTTTGATGGGGAAGGCTTCGTGCGTGCCTTGCGCACCAAGGGCTTTGACCTGGGCGGTGCTGCTTGTCTGGTGGTGGGCTCCGGGGGAGTTGGCTCCGCGATCGCCGCATCCCTGGCCGCTGCCGGCGTGAAACGGCTGGTGCTGACCGATACGCGCAAGGACACGACCGAAGCACTGGCTGCCCGCATTCGCCTGCACTATCCGGGATTCGATGTTGCCGTGGGTGGCAATGATCCAGCCGGTTTTGACCTGGTGGTCAATGCCACACCGCTTGGCATGGAGGAGGGAGATCCCTTGCCGGTCGATGTATCGCGCATGTCTTCCCATGCGCTGGCAGGCGAGGTCGTCATGCGCACCGAGATCACCCCGTTTCTGGCTGCTGCGCGCGAACGGGGCTGTGCGATTCAGGTCGGCACCGACATGTTGTTCGAGCAGATTCCGGCCTACCTCGAATTCTTTGGCTTTCCCATCACCACGGCAGCGGTGCTGCGCGGCCTGGCGCGTTTGCCGCAATCGGCATGACTCCCGCCCTCAGTGGCGCGACCCGCGTCATCGCGATCGTCGGCGACCCGATTGCGCAGGTCAAGTCCCCGGCCGGGGTGACGGCCGAGTTGCTGGCGCATGGATGCAATGCGATTGTCGTGCCGATGCATGTGGCGCCGGCCGATTTTGGCCAGTTCATGCGCGGCATGCAGAATGCACAAAACGTCGACGGCATCATCGCGACCGTGCCCCACAAGTTCGCTGCTTTCGAGCATTGCGCAAGCTCGAGCGCGAACGCGCACCTGCTCGGTGCGGCCAACGTATTGCGTCGAAACACAGACGGCACCTGGCATGGCGAGATGCTCGATGGTTTGGGGTTTGTGGCCGGCATCGTCAAGGCGGGGTGCTTGACGGCGGGGCGACGTGCTCTGCTGGCTGGCGCAGGCGGTGCAGGCTCGGCGATTGCGTTGGCGCTGCTTGACGCCGGCGTTAGCAGCCTGGCGATTCATGATGCCGATGCGGCCCGACGCGACAGCCTGATTGCGCGGTTGGCGCAGCGCTATCCGGGCAAGGGTCAGGCAGGCAGTGCCGATCCGCGCGGCTTTGATGTGCTCGCCAACGCTACGCCGATGGGCATGCGCAAGGGCGACCCGTTGCCGCTGGACGTGGCGCGGCTGGCGCCAACCATGTTTGTGGGCGACGTGATTACCGTTCCGGAGCACACACCCTTGCTGGAGGCGGCGCGCAGCGCAGGATGCGGCATCCAGACCGGTGTGGGCATGTTTCGCGAAGTGCAGGCCCTGATGGTCAGGTTCTTTCTGGACTCGATGCAGCCGCAGCCCTGACCCGGGTTCGATCGGCGGATTGCGCGCCGGGTGTGCCGCACTGCGCTACTCGAGGGTCAGGTTCTGCTTTTTCACGATATCGCGGCGCAGGGCCTGCTCACGCGCGATTTTTTGTGCAAACGCCTCGCTGCTGCCGCCGTCGATGATCGCGCCACTCTCGATCAGTCGTTTGCGCGTGTCAGGGTCAGCCAGCGTGCGAATCGCTGCAGCGCGGATTTTCTCGATCACATCGCGCGGCGTGCCGGCCGGCGCGAGCAGCCCGTACCAGGCCATGTTGTTCGCTTCCTTCAAACCCACCTCGGCAAAAGTCGGCACATCGGGCAAGCCCTCGACGCGCTGGTCGGCCATCACCGCCAGTGCCTTGACGCGGCCGCCCTTGATGTGCGGCAGGGAGGAGGGCAGATTGTCGATCTGGCCGATCACCTGGCCGGCGATCACGTCGTTGGTGGCCGGGCCCGAGCCGCGATACGGGATGTGCACCATGAAGGTCCCGGTGAGCACCTTGAACAACTCTACGTCCAGGTGCGAAATCGACCCGGCGCCGCCGGACCCGTACGAATACCTGCCCGGATTGCGCTTGAGCAAGGCGATGAACTCCTTCATGTCCTTGACCGGCGCCTGCACCGGGTTGATCGTCATCACATTGGGCACGTTCACGAGGTTGATCACCGCCACGAAATCCTTCGTGGCGTCGTAGGGCATCTTCGGGTTCATCGCCGGGTTGGTGGCCAGCGTCGAGACGGTCGCCATGCCGAGCACGTAGCCATCGGGCGCGGCCTTGGCGACGAAGTCGGCGCCCACGGTGCCGCCGCCACCGGCGCGGTTTTCAATGATCACCGGCTGGCCCAATTCCCGGCCGAGCCGGTCGCTGATGAAGCGGCCGACAATGTCAGTGGTGCCGCCCGGGGCGAACGGGATGATCAGGCGCACCGCCTTGGACGGGTAGGGCTGCGCCTCTGCCTTGGAAGTCACGGCGCAAGCCAGTGGGCCCATCAGCGCAATGACAATCAAAAATATTCGCAGGCGGCGCATGTCAATGTCCGAAAATCGTTGGTGCAAGCGGCTCTTAGGCCAACTCGGCTGGCTAGGGCTGGGCAGCCTGCTCGTGCGCGGCCCCCGGCAGCATTGTCAGGATGGTTGCCGTGATGAGCGAAAAACACGCCAGCACCAGCAGCGAGTTGCCAAAGCCCATCGCCTTGACGATCGGGCCGATGGCCCACACCGAGAGCGAGCTGACCGCGAACGAGACGCCGAGGCGGATGCCGGAGACGCGCGAGCGCATCCGGTCGTCGACATAACGGGCGATCATCACGTCGGTGAACGGAATCGCGCCAAACACGAAAATCATCACGCCCATCAGCGACAGGAACAGCCACCAGCCCTGGGTCTGCGATGCCAGAAACAGCATCGGGATCTGCGCCAGCACCATGAACAAGAAGAACGGCTTCAACGCGAAACGATTGACCAGGTTGCCCACCACCACTTGCGCGATGGATGCCACGGCGTAGACCGCCGCGAGCAGGATGCCGAGCGTGGCCGGGTCTTCCATCACGCCGCGAAAGCGTTCGGTGAGCAACTGGCCGTTGCCGTTGGTGGTGAAGTTGAACAGCACGCTGCTGGTGACGGCCGCCGCCGTCATCACCACCATGGCGCGCGCCATCATGGCCGGCGACAGGGTGACCTTGGCACCGCCCTTGCGTTTGGCGGGCGATTCGGTTTCGTGCGGGCAGGCCCATGCAAACAGCGCACCACAGGCGAGGCAGGCGACGCCGGGAATCACGAAGGCGGCGCGCCACCCGAGCCACTTGATGAGGAAGCCGGTGAGCAAGGCCGCAGCGGCAACGCCGAGGTTGCCTGCCAGACCGTTGAAGCCGATCGTGGCGCCGGGATTCGACGAGCGCTCGATCAGCATCGGGATGCCGACCGGGTGGTAGATCGAGGCGAACGCGCCGAGCAAGGTCAGGCAGGCGGCGAGCTGCCAGGCATTCTGTGCAGCGGCGCTCAGGATCGCCGACGCACCGATGCCGAAAAAGAAAATCAGCATCATGCTGCGCCGGCCCCACAAATCGCCCAGGCGCCCGGCGGGGAGGGAACCCAGGCCGAACAGCAAAAACGCACCTGCGCCGTAGGGCATCAGGTCTTCCCATTTGGCAAAGCCGAAGTCCGCGGCAATCGTGGCGACGGCCGCCGCGAAGATCAGCAGGAACAGGTGGTCCACTGCGTGGGCGAGATTGAGCATGCCCTTGACGAGCGGCGAATGATCGGCAGACGATTGGGTGGGGGCGGGAGCGTTCATGCCCACAAGTATCGGCGAAATCGGTCTCCTCCGTCTATGGGCAAGCTGCCTGGGGGTTTTGGGTTGTCGCGATCAAGGGGCAAGAATGGTTTGGTTCACAAACAAGGTAATGCGCGAATCAGCATGGGCGGGCCGGTTGCAGGAAGATGAAGCCATGCAACATCACATCATGGGGTGAGAACTTTGGCGGGAGCCGCTATCCACGCGTCGCCCGGTCAAACCAGGTTCGTCGTCGCAGCGCACTGAGCGCAAAGGTGCCGCCCGCCACCATCGCAGCAGCACAGAAGACCGCTTCAAACGCTGCCATGAACGCGGCGTCCGCGTCCGCTCCACGCGCCAAAGCCGCCGCTTCGACGCTCTGCAACACCCAGGTTAGCAACGACACCCCGAGCACAATGCCGATGGTGCGCGTCACCATTGTGAGGCTGCCGGCGACGCCGCGTTGTGACATCGGCAGCGCGGCCACCACAATGTCCGAATAGGCGACTTGATACAGGCCGATACCGATGCCTTGCACGACCAGGCAGGCCACCATCAGCGCCACCTGGGGTTCGGCCGGCCAGGGTGCGATGCACGCCAGCCCCAGCGTGACCAGTGCGCCGCCGGTGAAGGCTGCGCGCCGCACGCCAAGCACGCGCACCAGTCGCGCGGCGATGCCGGATCCGGCCAGCGCGCCAACCGCCCACGCTGCCATTAGCATGCCGTTGGCCAGCGGCTCCCAGCCACCCATGCGCGTGAGGTAAAACGGCAGCACCAGCGGAATCGAAAAGCTGGTCGATTGCACCACCGTTGCCGCCAGATTGGGGATGACAAAGTCGAGGTTGCCGGCCGCCGAGCGCGGCAGAAACGGCGTGTCGCTGGCGCGTTGGCGCAGGACAAATGCGACCATCAAGACGAGGCCACCCAGTGCCAGCGGCAGGGCCGGCCAGACCAGTGCATCGGCGCGCATGATCGCCGGCGCGAGCAACAGCAGGGCAGTGCTGGCGGCCAGCATTACCATGCCGGTGACGTCATAGATCAGGCCTTTGCGCGCGGGCGGCGTGGCGAGGCGGCGCGCCAGCAACGGCACGCAGAAAAAAGCCAGCAACACCACCGGCACGCGAAACCAGTACACGCCCGGCCAGCCTAATACCCCCATCGTGACGCCACCGACGAGGGGGGCGATGACGCCGGCCAAGGCCGCCATGCCGCCGTACATCGAGAGCGCCCAGGTGCGCCTCGCCTCGTCGAACAGCGACGTCGCGAGTGCCGGCGCGCAAGACAGCGTGAGCGCCACGGCCACCCCTTGCAGCACGCGCGCGGTCAGCAGCCAGGCGTAGCTGGGCGCCAGGGCGCACCAGGTGAAAGCGAGCGCGCCAAGCAGGAGGCCGGCGCGAAACACCCGCAGGTGGCCGATCCGGTCACCCAGGGCGCCGAACGCCAGCATCAGGCTGCCATAGGTCAGCACATAGCTGACTGCAACCCAGCGAATCTCACGGGTCTCGAGGGCAAACGCGGCAGTGATGGCGGGGAACGCAATGTTGACCGAAAAATCGAGTGGTGCAATCGATGCGCCCAGGCCGATGATGGCGAGGCCGGCGAACTGCAGGCGCGAGACCGGTCGCGCGTTCAAAACGACTGGTTCACGCTGAACCGCTCCCAGCAACGCCTGCGTGGCACATGGCCTGAAAAGGCTTGTCCACCAAGGGTTGGCGAGAGATATCCCATGAATAATTTACACGGATGGCTTGGTGGTGCTGGCTGCCGGTGCAAATCCGAAGCTCCGCTCGAACCGTGCCGCATAGGCAGGCCATACCTCTGGGTTAATCAGCCGTGGCGGGCATTCACCCTTGAGCACTCCGACAATTTGTTCCGCAGCCCATGCCGCCACGTTGCGCCGTGCTTCACTCGTGACACCGGCGGTGTGAAAGGTTGCAATCACGTTCGGCAATTGCAGCAGCGCGTGGTCCAGCGGTGGTGGTTCGGCTTCCCACACGTCGAGGCCGGCGCCGGCCAGGTGGCTCGATTGAATCGCGGCCGCGAGTGCCGCTTCGTCGTGAATCCCGCCGCGCGCGGTCGAAATCAGGATCGCACCGCGGCGCATCTGCGCATAGGTGTTTGCGTTCATCAGCTTCATGGTGTCCTGGTTGCGTGGGCAGTGCAGCGACACCACGTCGGCGCGCGCCAGCAGGTCATTGAAGGCAACCGCTTCGGCGCCGCGCGCGGCAATCGTCTCGGCGGACAACAGTGGGTCGAACGCCAGCACCTGCATGCCGAAGGCCCGCGCGAGGCGGGCGACGCGCGACCCGGTTTCGCCGAGGCCAATGATGCCGATGGTCTTGCCCTTGATTTCGCGGCCCATTACCGACTCGCGCGAAAAGCCGGTTTCGCTGCGCAAGCGCCGGTTGCACTCGCTGATGCGGCGTGCCACGTCGAGCAGCAGGCCCAGCGCCATTTCGGCCACCGAGTCGGCGTTGGCCCCGGCCTGGTTGACCACCGCGACGCCGGCCGCGGTGCAATCGGCCACGTTGACGGTGTCGTATCCGGCGCCCGCCGCCGAAACGATCAGCAGATTCGGGCAGCGTTCGAGCAATGCGCGGTTGGCAAACAGGCGTTGCGGCAGTTCGTCCTTGGCAGACGAGATGTTGAAAGCATGGGCGCGGCGCAACAAGTCCCAACCCTGGCCGTCGGCACCGTGGCTGGCAATCGTGGCCACGGCAATGTCGGTTTCCGTTGCGAAGCGCGCCTCAAAGGCGCCGTCGAGCCACAGATCGGTACGCACCACGTTCTTCTTGTGTTCGGAGGTCATGTCTTGAGCGAGGGGACGAAGTGGGTTGCTAGCGATTAACCGGGATCTGATCGACGCCGTCCAGCACCCGGCGCGTGGCATCGGCCGCCAGCTGGATCCAGGCTGCCCAACCCAGGCGCGGTCCGCGCGAATCGCTGGGCGTTTCGATGCAAACCGGTAGCCGCGGCGGCAGGCGCTTGAACAGGCTGACGAGGTCGAGGCCGCCCTCGCCGGGCAACAGGCGTTCGCAGCGCGCGGCGTGGATCAGGCCTTCGAGGGTGTCGGTTGCCGCAGCAGGCCCGTCGCAAATCTGCGCGTAGTGCAGCATGCCGGGCGGCACCGTGTCGAGCTGTTCGAGGCGGCTGTTGGAGCGCGCAAAATGCAGCGCATCAACCAGGATGCCGCCGTTGGGCTGGGCGGCGCCTTGCACGATGCGCCGGGCGGCGGCCAGGTCGCGCACGCAGGTCCAGGGCATGAATTCAAAGTCGGCCGTGATGCCGTAGGGCTGCAGGGCCTGGCACACCTGGGCGAAGGCCGCCGTGGTGCGCGCTTCGTCCGGGTCGTCACCGGCGATCAGGATGTGCTTGGCGCCCAGCCGGGCCGCAGTGTCGAACAGCGGGAAAAATTCTGCGAGCGCAAATGCCGGCCCGATGCGCACCATTTCGATATCGACCACGCACAACCCGGTGGAGGCCAGCGCCGCCAGTGTCTCGCGCAGCAGCGCGGCATCGTCCATCAGGCGATACGCAATGCCGCCGGGCGCCGCAGGCAGCATGCGCAGGCCGACGCCGTCGAGTCCGGCGGCTGCCGCGGCGTCGATCAATACCGGCGGCGACAGCGGCAGCGCCGTCAGTGGGCCGAGTGACAAGGGGCGGGAATTCATCAGAAGGCTTGGCGCAGGCAGGCGCTGTCAGAGGTCGAGCAGCAAGGCCGCATCTTCACCTGCCGCAGAGGGCGCGAGCGGATCCCGTTCGTCGAGTTTGTGGCGCATCACCAGGCGCGACAGGGCCATGCGCTGGCGGCCGATTTTATTGCCGGCGCTGCCGCCGATGCGATGCCCTTCCCAGGCGAGCAAGGTTGCCGCGGTCGAGTAATACAGGCCGCTGGCAGCCTGGCGCGCATGCACGGCGTCGCCGGCGGCTGCCACGCCGTGTGCAAACGCCTGGGCGCGTTGGCGCGCGCGGAACAGGTCTTCGTTGGGGCCGGATTCGCGTTCCAGCGCGTCGAGTTCCTGGGCGAGCGCGTCGAGCGCATCCTCGCGCTTGATCGCGCGCAGCACGTCCTGCGCGACGATGTTGCTGGTGCCTTCCCAGATCGAGCCGAGGTGCGCGTCGCGCACCAGACGCGCGTCCGGCCACTCTTCGATGTAGCCGGCGCCGCCGCGCATTTCCATCGCGTCGCCGGTGGCGCGGCGCGCATCGCGGCAGGCGCGAAACTTGAGCAGCGGCGTGAGGATGCGGATGCGCTTGCGCGCCGCCGCGTCGCCGGCATCGGCCGCTTCGAGGGCGCGTGCCGCAGCAAACATTACCGAGCGCGCCGCTTCGGCGGCAAGCAGGATTTTCATCAGCTGGCGCTGCGCCAGCGGCATGTCGATGACGCGCCGGCCGAAGGCGATGCGCTGGCTCGCCACGTGCCGTGCCTCGGCGTATGCGCGGCGCATCATGCCGGCGGCGCGCATGCCGTTGGAGAGCCGCGACATGTTGATCATGTCGGCCATCTGCACAAAGCCGCGCGCTTCCTCGCCGACCAGATAGGCAATCGCGCCTTCGAGGCGGATTTCGCCGCTGGCCATCGAGCGCGTACCCATCTTGTCTTTCAGCCGGATGATGCGGTAGTGGTTGGGCGTGCCGTCGGTCAGGGTGCGCGGCAGCAGGTACAAGCCAAGTCCTTTTGTTCCCGGTGCGCCGTTCTCCGGCCGTGCCAGCACCAGCGCCAGTTCGGCATCGGTGTTCGAGCAAAACCATTTGTCGCCGGTGAGGCGCCAGTGATCGCCCTCTTGCCGCGCCACCGTCTCGGTGGAGCCGACATCGGAACCGGCACCTTGTTCGGTCATGAACATCGCGCCTTGGGCATGCAGGTCCATGTCCTGCGAAGTCAGGCCCGGCAGGTAGCGCGCAACCAATTCAGGGCTGCCGAATTTGCCTAACGTGCGTGCCAGCGCGTCGCTCATCGACACCGGGCAGCACAGGCCGAACTCGGCCTGCACGAACAGATACGACACTGCGTACTTCACCGCCGGCGGCAGCGCCGTGGGCCAGCCGAACACGCCGCCGCGGTGCGACATCGCCGCCAGCCCGTGGTCGGCAAACGCGATGCGCTCCATCTCTTCGTAGGCGGGGTGTTTCTCGATCCATTGGCGCTCGACACCGTTGCGCTCGCGATAGTGCAACTTTGGCGGATTGCGGTCGGCCGTGCCGGCGAGTGCGTCGAGGCGCGTGCCTATCAGGCCGCCGAGACGGTCCAGGTGCGGCTCGACGCAGGCGAACATCTCGGGTGACACGTACAGCTTGAGCAGCGCCGGCAGAGCCGGGTCGTTGCGGTAAAAGTTGGTGCCGCGCGAATCGGGCACGGCGCTGGCCGGCGTGCCGTGCGGCAATGGATGGGGGGCGTTCATCTGATCGGCCTCAATCGACCCGTGCGCCGGAATCCTTGACGATCTTGCCCCACTTGGC
>CANJDH010000031.1 GCA_947473125.1 Burkholderiales bacterium | reverse complement strand
GCGGCGCAGCGTTCGCGCCAGTCGCACAGGCTGCAGTGGTCGCATTTCTCGGGGGTGGTTGCAGGGCGTTCGGCAAGAAACGCGTCGAAGCGCTGGCGCAGGCGCCGGTAATAGTGGGTGTAGTCGGCCATGCGAAAGGCGCGCTCGGTGCGATTGCCGAGCACCAGGTGCATATGCTCTGGAGCTTTGCCCTGCGCCAAGGCGAGCAGCTCGGAGTAATGCGCAAGCTGGATCATGAACTTGGGTTTGGCGCGGTGGGCCAGCTTGGTATCGGCCACTTCGTAGCTCCACGCACCGAGCTTGGAAGGTGTCTCGACCCGCATCAGGAAGTCGGCATAGCCCATGAAGGGGCCTTGTGCCAGTGATGCCTGGAAGATGATGTCGGCACCTTCCACCATCGCAGCCTGGGTCTTGGCGAGGTTGTCTGCGAACTTGCCTTTGTTGGATAGCTCCACCAAGCGGCCAGGACGTGCGCGCAGCGTGGCGAGGTAATCGGCCTCGTGCGCGAAGCCCTTGTCCTGGATCAGTTCGACCTGCTCGTCCGGCTTGGCGCGCTCAAGCGGGGTGTCGAGATCGATGAGGTTCACCGCGGTGAGATGGGCGCATTCGAGGAAGCCAACCAAATCGGACGCGGAGTAGCTTATTGCGCCGTCACGCTTGTGCATGGTGCTTGCCTTTGGTTGGGTACGGCATCGGCTTGTGTTCAGGCTGGAACCACGCGATTAAATCGACTGCATTTAGGCGGAGCAAGCCTTTTTGAGCGATATTTTTATTTATTTTCGGAATGCCATATGGCTGGAGAGGTCCTTCTGCCAGCGATCGCGGACAGCAAACCTCCAAGAATGACTCCTGGAGCGGCTGTTGGGGCGGGTGCCGTTTTAATCCCGCGCCATCGTCTCCAACGCCGCGCGCGCCAGAAAACCGGAACGCGTTTCCCCGCGCGCCGCCGCATATCTGTCCGCCGCCGTCAGCACACGCTTGGGAAAGGTGATGTTGACGCGCTCGACTGCGTCCGAGAGGTCTTCGGGGTCGATTTCGACGATTGCCCAGATCCAGCCTTTGAAGTCCGGATTGCCCGCATGCATGTCAACCGGGCTGGGCTGCGGCAGGGCTTTGCCCTCGTCGAGCAGGCCTTCGAGATGCAGGAGGATGGCGTCGCGCGCCTGGGCCATGGCGTCGTCGAGGGAATCTCCCGCCGAGAAGCAGCCGGGCAGATCAGGGACGACAACGCCGAAAGCGTGCTTGTCGTCGCCGGGTTCGATCGCAATCGGGTAGCGCATGTTCATGGCTCCTACTTCAAACCGGCCTGTTTGCGGATCGCCTTGACCAGGCCCAGCCCCAAGTCTTTCTTGGGGTGCGGCACCGTGACGGTTTTGCCATCCTTGACCAGTTGATGGTGGCTGCCGCGCACGCGGGCGACCTTCCAGCCGGCCGCCTGCAGCTCGGCCATCAGGTCGCGGCTATTCATGAGTGTGTATTGTACACACTAAGGTCGGCGCCGCGTCGAGCACGCTGCAATGCGGATTGAAGCCATCGTCGTGGACGATGCTCCTCATTGCCCGCCCACAAAAAAGCTCGGGCCTCCGAAGAGGCCCGCGCGCCCAACGGACGAAGCCGCAGGGGAGGTAGTGCTTGCATCATAACGACATGTCGAACTATTTTCAATTGCCGTTGATCGGCCAATTTGGCGATCAGTCCGGCTCGAATTTGGAAACGCCGTCCGCAAATCGTGCGTCAGCCGCTCAAGCGGTGCGGCCGGGGTTTCAGATTTCGTGCGCATGAAAGTATGTTGCCGAAAATCCTAAATACTGTCAATAAATATAGTTATCAGGGAATTGCAACTTTTAACTGGAAGCCGGTCAGAGAAGCGCTCCCACCAATGCCTGCAGCCGATATAGCCTCAAGAATGGCCCCTGGAGCGGCTTCTGGCGTAGGTATCGTTTCAATCCCGCGCCATAGTCTCCAACGCCGCGCGCGCAGATAAGCCGGAACGCGTTTCCCCGCGCGCCGCCGCATATCTATCCGCCGCCGTCAGCACACGCTTAGGGACCGTGATGTTGACGCGCTCGACTGCGTCCGAGAGGTCTTCGGGGTCGATTTCGACGATTGCCCAGATCCAGCCTTTGAAGTCCGCTTTGGCCGCAAGCCACGAATGGCCCGCGTGCATGTCAACCGGGCTGGGCGGCCCGCATTGGCCAAAAGCGGCTTTGCCTTCGCCCTGCAGGCCCTCGAGACGCACGAGGATGGCGTCGCGCGCTACCGCCGTGGCGTCTTCCCAAGTTTTGGCGCTTCGCGCGGCAGCTTCATCTGCTCCGACTTGATGCGCCGCTCCAGCTTTTTCACATCTTCCGCGGCTGGAAGCCGTTCCGGATAAATGTTGCGGTCGGTCAGCAGTCTGCGCACATCGCGGTTGTTTTTAACGTGCTCGTTCGCAATGCCCGGCTCGCCCTGCAAGTCTTGCTGTTTGACTTGCGTGTTCGTGATTTCGTTGGCGAAATCCTTGGCCTTGATGGTGATGGCGGGCAGGAAATCTGCGAGCGGCCGACCTTCGGGAATCTCAAGCCGGTCTTTCATGTTTTGGGTGGTCAGGCCGCCGAACAGCGCTGCGTCGCCTTTGCTCAGAATGTGGCCGAACCCGGGGCTGTCGATACCGCGCTCATATAGCACCCCTGAGAGTTCTTTTTGGGAGAGCGTGAGCTTTTCGCGGGCTTGCAGACGCTCCCATTCGGCGATGCGCGTTTCGATCAACTCCTGCTTGCGCGTTTGCACTGCAAAGTAGGTCATGGCAAAAGCGATCGCATCCTTGCGCGGGTCGCCGTTTTGCGCAATCAGGTAGCAGGCATATCGGGTCAGCGCGACGTCGTCTACTTCCCGCTGCGCACCCTTCGCCAATCCGATCATTTTGTTGACGTCAACAAAATGATCCGTCTCGGCTTGCCCGGCTTGTTCACAGGCGATCCTGGCCTTGCTGACCACCGCCAGAAAGTTGCGCCATTCGGTGTAGCCAAGCAAGGTTTGCAACTCGCGCGCAAGCCAGTACTCGACACCGTTGTCGTTATGGGCGCAACCCTCAAAACTCTGGTGCAGCTTTTGTATCAGTTCCCTTTTCACACAGCTACTCCTGGTTCAATGCTTGCCGCGAGCACAAATGCTGGCACGGGCTTCCCCGTGCGCCGGCGCACCGGGCCGACCTCAATCTTCACATCGCGGCCCAGTTTGGTGACTAATTCCATCAGCTTGACTTCGCTGATGCCGCGAAATTGCCCTCGGGCAATGCGTGAGATTTTCGATTGATCGATGCCAAGCAGCGCAGCGGCTTCCGCATGGGTGAGGCGGCGGGCCTTGATCGCGCGGCCAATCTCGCCTGCGAGTTGTGATTTGCGCTGCATCCCGGCCGCATCGGCGTAGCCCAGGTCGGCATAGACATTGGTGCTGCCTTCTTCGATGGCGATTTCCATTTTTCGGTTCCTGCAGATTGCCGATCAGCGCGTCTTCAAGTTTGGACTCGAGCAGGCGGCCCGTGTCCGGCATGCCGAGGAATTCGAGCATGACGGGATCACGCACGAAATCGCGCGGCGTTTCGTCCATTTGCGCCAGCAAGCCGGTGCCGTAAGAGGCTCGCGTCCGGCCGCCTTGCTCGAATTCCACGATATGCCGCCCCGCTTCCCAACTGGTGCGAACCTGCACCAGATCCACCGCGCGAAGCGCCTGCTGGCGCGCCTGCCGGATCAGATCGCGCAATTGGCCGAGCAAATCGCTCACGCTGGACCGCGCTTTGGAGGGCGCCGGTCTACGGGTCATGGGGCGGGAAGCTTGTCGTAATGGTTCATCGACAATATGTTCCCAAAAATCCGAAATACTGTCAATAAATACATATTTCAAAGAATGGCGATCCATCACCGGGCGCCGGCCAGGGAAGCGCTCCCACCAACGCCCGCAGCCGATATGGCTCCAAGAATGGCTCCTGGAGCGCCTCCTGGCGTAGGCGCCGTTTCAATCCCGCGCCATTGTCTGCAACGCTGCACGCGCCAGCAAGCCAGAACGCGTTTCCCTGCGCGCCGCATAATGGAAGGAAAATTGCCGAAGAAGGCAGCGGCTATAGTGAAGGAGTGGTGCCTGCGGCATCAGGCCCAATTGCTTGCCATAGGCAACACGCCGAACGTTCGAGGCGATGGAACGTATTCCGGGAGCAGACCAGGATGCTTAAATTGACCGAAGCCCGATATCAAGGCGAGTTCCAGGTGGCGTTGCGTTTTTCCGACGGCAAGGAAGGTATTTTTGACGGCCGCGAACTCCTGAAACGCAGCGGCCCCTTGCTTGAGCCGCTGCGGGATGAGACCTTCTTCAAGCGCGTTTTCATTGATGCCGGCGCATTGAGCTGGCCCAATGGATTGGAACTTTCGCCGGCGCGGCTGCATGAAACTTGCCGGGCGTTGACGGTGGCTTAAGAAGTTCAATCAGGCAAACTGAAGTTCAATCTTTCCAGCGCGCCGGCGCACCGGGCCGACCACGATTTTCACATCGCGGCCCAGCTTGGTGACCAGTTCCATCAGCTTGGCTTCGCTGATGCCGCGAAATTGCCCACGGGTAATGCGTGAGATCTTTGATTGATCGATGCCAAGCAGTGCAGCGGCGCCCTCTTGTGTGAGGCGACGCGCCTTGATCGCGCGGCCAATCTCGCCGGCGAGTTGCGATTTTCGCTGCATCCCGGCCGCATCAGCGTAGCCCAGATCGGCATAGACGTTGGTGCTGCCTTTTTCGATTGTGATTTCCGTATTTGGGTTCATCAGTCGGACTCAAGTTGTTCTGCGCGCTTTCCGAGTCCCGCGCGCTGATGTCGGCTTTGCTGCGTTGGCCTTTACCGCTTCGCTCGCGCGGCGCGCGAGCTCGCCTGACTGGGCCAGCGATACAACATGCGATTTCAGCGCGTCGATTTCCGCGGCGTCGCCGACGAGTGCTGCGCTGGCATTGCCAAGCCTGAAAGTCGAATCAGTGGTCATGATTGATTCCCTACAACGAGATTCAAAAGGTAGCGGAATGGCGCACTCATGTCAATTTCTTGCTTCAGATGAACCCGAAGGGGGGGTGACAAATCGTCACGACTCGGCCCAGACTTGCAATCGTCAATTGAATGTTGTCAAATATGACTACATTTGATGAGCGCGCAATGCCAACCAAATCCAAACGCGAACCTGAACCGCTTGAAGTCATCCACGGCAGCGGCAATGTATTCCGGGACTTCGGCTACGAGAACGCCGATGCGCTGCAGTTCAAAGCGTCGCTGGCCAGCAAGATTCTAAAGACGCTGGATAGCGAGGGACTTACCGTACGGCAGGCACAGGAGCGCACCGGCATTGCCGCCGCTGATTTCTCGCGCATCCGTAGTGCCGATCTGAAGCGCTTCACGCTTGACCGCATGATGGGCATTGTCAACAAACTGGGCTTTCAGATTGAGATTTCGTACGAGTTCAAACCGATGACCGAGTACACACCGCGTGTGACCACGTTGGAAGCCAAACCAAAATCCACGCCTGACAAAGCAAGAAAGAGCAGAAAGGCCAAACCATGAACACGAAAAAAGGCGATCGGAAAACTCCGTTGACCCGGTCCCACAAACGCCTGGCAATTAATGCATCCAAAGGGCGCATTCTCATTGATCAGGTCGACGAACCGGATTTGAAACTTGAAGACCTGGTGGCTGGCATCACGCAACAGAACATCCACCACGAGGTGAGTTTCGGCAGGCCCGTCGGCAACGAGGCTCTGTAGTCGCGAGCTGGGGATTTCAGAGTTTATGAGCCGCAAATTCCCCCAATACGGCTCAAAACCGTCAGTATTCTGAGCCGTATAAGGCAAAGCTGCTGCCGCAAGCAATTTTCTCCACCACCACGCATCAACTCGTTCGACTAGCTGCGAAAGCGCGTGGGCATCGCGTAAACTTCAACGACACCTCGGCACCGATATAGCTGCACCCCAACCTCGAAAGCCTCATCTTGAGCGACGAACTCCTCTTCGATACCCGCGACGGCATTGCGCACGTCACCCTCAACCGCCCGCAGGCGCGCAACGCTCTCACCTACGCCATGTACGAGGGGCTCGCTGCCTATTCGCAGCAAATCGCCAAGGATGAGGCCATCAAGGTGCTGGTGATTCGCGGTGCGGGCGACAAGGCCTTTGCCGCCGGCACCGACATCTCGCAGTTTCTCGAATTCACCAGCGGCGAAGACGGCATTCACTACGAAGAGCGGCTGGGTGCGCACCTCGAAACACTTGAGCGCTGCCCCAAACCGGTGATCGCTGCCATCGACGGCGCCTGCACCGGCGGCGGCGCGGCCATCGCCTCGGTGTGCGATCTGCGCGTCGCCACCCGTGCATCGAAAATCGGTTTTCCCGTCGCGCGTACGCTCGGCAACTGCCTCTCGGTCAAGAACCTGGCGCGCATGTCGGCCCTGATCGGCCAATCACGCGTCACCGAACTCATGTTCACCGCACGCCTCGTCAGCGCCGAAGAGGGCGCCGCCATCGGGTTTCTGCACGAGGTGGTTGACGATGGCGCCGCGCTCACCACGCGCATTGACGCACTCGCCCAATCCGTTGCCGGCCTGGCGCCGCTGACGCTCGCCGCCACCAAGGAACAACTGCGCCGCCTGCGCGAAGGCATGCTCTCACATGTGGAAGACCACGACCTGGTGCGCATGTGCTTTGGCAGCGAGGATTTCCGCAACGGCGTGAAGGCCTTCATCGGGCGCAAACCGCCGGTGTGGACGGGGCGTTGATCACGCCGCTGTCCACGTGCTACAGCGAAACCAATCAACCCTGCACGACCAATCTCACACCTGGAGCACCAACACATGAGCGATTCGACTTCCTACACCCCACCCAAAGTCTGGACCTGGAACAAGGAAAACGGCGGCAAGTTCGCCAGCATCAACCGGCCCATCGCCGGGGCTACGCATGAGAAGGAGTTGCCGATAGGGCGCCATCCGCTCCAGCTCTATTCGCTGGCCACGCCCAACGGCGTGAAGGTCACGGTGATGCTCGAAGAGTTGCTGGCGGCCGGCCACACCGGGGCGGAATACGACGCGTGGCTGATCAAGATTGGCGATGGCGACCAGTTCGGCAGCGGCTTTGTGGCGGTGAATCCGAATTCGAAAATTCCGGCGCTGATGGACCGCAGCGGCGCCGCCAATGGAACTGCGGGAACTGCGCCGGTGCGCGTGTTCGAGTCCGGCGCGATCCTGTTGTATCTGGCCGAGAAGTTCGGGGCGTTTTTGCCGAAAGACCACGTTGCGCGCACCGAGTGCCTGTCGTGGCTGTTCTGGCAGATGGGCAGCGCGCCGTATCTGGGCGGCGGCTTCGGGCACTTTTACGCCTACGCGCCGACCAGGATCGAATATGCGATCGACCGCTTCGCCATGGAAACCAAGCGCCAGCTCGACGTGCTGGATCGGCGCCTTGCCGAGAATGCTTATCTGACGGGCGACGAATACACCATCGCTGACATCGCGGTGTGGCCCTGGTATGGCTTGCTAGCCCAGGGCGGCATTTATGGGGGCGGCGAGTTTTTGCAGGTGCAGGAATACAAGAATGTGCAGCGCTGGACAGACCAGATTGCCGCGCGCCCGGCGGTGAAGCGCGGCCGCATGGTCAACCGCATGATGGGTGATCCGACTGGCCAGTTGCGCGAGCGGCACGAAGCGAGCGATTTTGATACCAAGACGCAGGACAAGATCGAGGCGGCGAAGTAGCGGTCAGGCCCGCTGCGTGGCTTGCGCGGCAGACCGTTTGTTTCCACCCACGGTGCCGAGCATGATGCCGCCGATGATCATGGCCAACGCCGCCAGCAGCGGCGGGCTGAAGGGCTCGCCGAGCACCACCATCGAACTCACCACCCCCACCACCGGCGTGGCGAGCACGCCGAGCGAGGTGGTTACCGCAGGCAGGCTGCGGTTCACCATGGCCATGGCCCAGTAGGCGAGCGCGACGCCGAACACGCTGCCGTAGGCGAGCAGCAGCAGCAGCTTGAGGCTCCACGCGATCTGCGGCCAGCCTTCAAAGACGATGGCCAGCAGCGTCAGCACGACGGTGGCGAGCAGCACTTCCCAGAACACCAGCTGGAACGGCGTTGACACCCACTGGTGGGCACGGGTGTGGAGGATGCTGATCGCCCAACACAGTGCCGACAGCAGCAGCAGGCCGTTGCCGATGAGGGCGCGCCGGTCAGCCCAGTCGAAAGTCAGGGGATTGAACATCACCGCCAGGCCGGCGAGGCCGAGCGCCACGCCGACAGTGCGCGCCGGGGTGAGGCGCTCGCCGAGGAGCAGCACCGCCGCCGGGGTGACCCACAGCGGCGTGGTGTAGCCCAGCACGATGGAACGCCCAGCCGGTACGAACTGCAGGCCAAGCGCCATCAGGGCGGCGAACGCCGTCATGTGCAAGAGCGCAATGCTGCACACCACGGGCACGTCGCCGCGTTTCGGGATGCGCAGGCTGCGTGTGGCAAGCATCACCAACAACAGCACCAGGGCCGCGAGGCCGGCGCGGATGGCAGTCATCCACAGGGGCGTCATGGATTGAAGCGTGAGCTTGGCCGCCGTCCAGTTGAAGCCCCACGCGAAGATGACGGTGGCGAAAAGCGCGAGGGCGCTGCGACGGGAGAGTTGCTGGTTCATCGGGCAGGGCGGTGAGGCGAACCCGGACTATACAGGGCGGCCCGTTGAACCCCTATCCAATGATGCGCCGAGAGGCGCTTGCACCAAAGGTTTTCAACGTGGCGCCGCCAGGAGTGGCTCCTGGCGCGGCGCTTGAGGCAGGGTTGATGCGAAAGTACTATCCCACGGTTACTTCGCGGACGCGCCTTTGCCGGCGCCGCCCTGACCACCGGGACCGCCCTGCCCTCCGCCCTGGCCGTGGTTGGCCGGACGGCAGGCGAGTGGCGGCGGGCCCTTGTCGCGATCGCCTTTGGCCGGCGGCGCAAAGCAGGTGCCGGCAAGGGACTGATTTTCGCGGCCGACAAACGAGCACGCAGCGCCGCTGGCCTTGCCTTGGCAAGCGTCTACCGCCTCGCGCGGTGGGCGCGGCGGGCGCTGGCCGCCTTGCTGGCCTCCCCCTTGCGCGCCGCCCTGCTGGCTGCCAACTTGGGAGCCGCCCTGCTGGCTGCTCTGGCCGCCGCCACCCGGGCGCTCCTGGCCAGCGCCGGATTGCGACGAGCTTCCTTGCGCACTGACGGTAATGGCGACGCCGCTCAGAATCAATGCCAGACACATGTTTTGCAAACGCATATTCACTCCCTGGTTGGGTTGGGCTTCCGTACGGGAAGCAGTTAAAAAAATTGATTTAAAGAGAAGCGGTGCAGCGCCTAGCAACTGCCGATGCGCTTGCCGGTGATGCGGCTCACGGCACTGACGCGCTGCGTGTCGCCCGAGGTACCGCTGACAAAATTCATGTTGAGGTCGCCGCGCAAGCTGTTCGGGGTGAAGTCCACCGAGCCGCGGCCGGCGATGGCAAACGCGCCCTCGCAAAACACCGCGAAGTCGGTGTGGCCGGCGCTTTCGCGCTTGTCGGAAAAGCGGCAGTTGCCGGCGCCGGGGTTGCTCACGCCCATCAGGATGCGGCTCGGGTCGCGCGCATCGGCCGCGCTGAAGCACTGCTGGATGGCAACCGGGGCTTGTTTGAAACCCGGGGCGGACGGCACCGACATGTCGGCCGTGATCTCCCACAGGCCGGGTTCGGGCTGGTTTGCAGACGCGACAGTGGCGCTAGACGCGAGTACTGCCGCGCTGATGAGGAAAGGCAAGGATGGATGCATGACGACTCCCTGAAGGTTTGTTGTTGAAGCGGCAGACGAGGCGCCACTGTAGGGGTTGTGGGCTTGCCTGCAAAGGCCGTTTGCCACCGATTGCGTTGCAAACTGTTGCTGGATTGAACCTGTTTGACGGTGTTCGTGACTTTTGTCACGCATCGGCGCGGCGCGCTTGTCTCGTACACTCGTCCTCATCGCGGCTTGCTGCGCGCCCCCGCCCCAACGCCCGGAGACCACCGCATGACTGATTCAAGCGCCTACACCCCGCCCAAGGTCTGGACCTGGAACAAGGAAAACGGCGGCAAGTTCGCCAGCATCAACCGCCCCATTTCAGGGGCGACGCACGAGAAGGCATTGCCGGTGGGCCGGCACCCGCTGCAGCTCTACTCGCAGGCCACGCCGAACGGCGTCAAGGTCACGGTAATGCTCGAGGAGTTGCTGGCCCTGGGCCATGCCGGCGCCGAGTACGACGCCTGGCTGATCCGGATCCACTCGGGCGACCAGTTCGGCAGCGGCTTCGTCGAGGTCAACCCGAATTCGAAAATCCCGGCGCTGATGGACCACAGCGGCGCCAAAAACGGAACTGCGCCGGTGCGCGTGTTCGAGTCGGGCGCGATCCTCCTGTATCTGGCCGAAAAGTTCGGCGCCTTTTTGCCCACCGAACACGTGGCGCGCACCGAGTGCCTGTCGTGGTTGTTCTGGCAGATGGGCAGCGCCCCGTATCTGGGCGGCGGCTTCGGCCACTTCTACGCCTATGCGCCCTTCAAGATCGAATACGCGATCGACCGCTTTGCGATGGAGGCCAAGCGCCAGCTCGACGTGCTCGACCGGCGCCTGGCCCAGAGCACCTACCTCGCGGGGAATGAGTACAGCATCGCCGACATCGCGGTGTGGCCCTGGTACGGTGCCCTGGCCAAGGGCTTGCTCTACGGCGGCGGCGAGTTTTTGCAGGTACAGGAATACGCCCACGTGCAGCGCTGGACCAACCAGATTGCGCAACGCCCGGCAGTCAAGCGCGGCCGCATGGTCAACCGCGTACAGGGCAACCCGGCCAACCAGTTGCACGAACGCCATGAAGCCGGCGATTTCGACACCATGACGCAGGACAAGATCGCGCCGAAGGATTGAAGCGAAGCGCGCTGGATCAGTATCGTCAAGCAAGCGGGCATCAAGGCGAATTGACGAGACGTTGTCTATTGCGGTTTGAGGCCGGCCTCTTTGGCGATCTTGCCGAACACGGCCAGTCGTTCTTCATAGCGCATCATCATCTCCTCGGGGGTGCTTGAGATCGCAATCGAGCCGGCTTTGGCGAGGCGTTCGCGCATCTCGGCCGATGCCAGGATTTGCACCATCGCACGATTCAGGACGCCCACAATCTCGCGCGGCATCCCCGCCGGCCCCATGATGCCGCGCGCCGCCGCCATGTCGTATCCGGGCAGCGCGGCCTCGGCCATGGTCGGCGTATCGGGCAGCGCCTCCGAGCGCACCGTGCTGGTGACGGCGAGCACGCGCAGCTTGTCCTTGTTGGCGAGGGCCACCGGGATCGGCGTGACCGTGTAGTCGATGCGGCCGGCGATCACATCGACGATGGCTTCGGAGGGGCCCTTGTACGGCACCTCAAGCGCCTCGATGCCGGCCATGCTGTTGAACAACATCACGCCCCAATACGGGATCTGCCCGGCGCCGATGGTGGCGAACGTCGTCTTGCCAGGCCGTGAACGAGCCAGCGCAATCAGCTGTTTCACGTCGCGCGCCGGCAAGGCGGGACTGGCGACGAGGACAAACGGCGACATTTCGACCCACGATACCGGCGTGAAGTCGCGAAACAGCTCATAGCCGAGGTTGGCGTTGACAAAGCGCGCCCCGGCCATGGAAATCCCGGCGAGCAGGAGCGTGTAGCCATCGGGCGGCGACTTGGCGACAGACGTCTGCCCGATGTTGCCGCCGGCACCGGGCCGGTTTTCGACGATGAATTGCTGGCCGAGCAGGTCGCCCAGTTTCGATGCGAGCAGACGCGCAACGATGTCGTCACCGCCGCCGGCGGTCGAGGCGACGACGATGCGCACCGGCTTGGCCGGGTATGCACCCGGATGTTGCGCCAAGGATGCGAGCGGCATCGCGAGGGTGCCCGCACCCAGTGAGGCCAGCAGCCACTTGCGGCGATGATTCATGTTTGCTCCCCAAGTCGAGCAACGCGCAGCAGGATCGGTTCGAGCAGGCGCTCGAGCATCGGCTCGTGGCCGCGCTCCGGGTCGCGGCGCTTCTCGAGTTGCGCCAGCGCGACGGTGCGCTCCCCCAGGGTTTCGAAAAACAGCGCGCAGGGGCCGCCCAGTTCAATCAGCGTATCGACCACCGGAGCGGCGGCATCGACCCGGTCGCCCGAGAAGCCGGCGCAATTGCCGACCCGAAATATGTCTGACATCAACAACTCCTGACTCGGTGAGCGGCGTTGCGCCGTGCCTGGAAGCGCATTTTCCCGCCCCGCGTTGTGTCCCGCACTGTTTCCGACGCTTTGCCTCGCGCCCGGCCACCCGCGCAGCAATACATTCAGTCCGCCTTTGCGCCGCTCAGGGCAATCACCTTGCGCCAGTGCTCCAGGTCGGGCACGGCTTCGGCGCTGAACTTGTCGGTGTCGGCGAAGTCGGGCTCCATGCCCTGGGCCGCTGCAAAGGCCTTGTACTCCGGCGTCGAGGACAGCTTGATGAGTGCGTTCGAGAGTTTGCGCACGATCGCCGGCGGGGTGGCCCTGGGGGCGAGCATGCCGACCATGGTGGTCAATTCATACCCAGGCAGCCCGCCCTCGGCAATCGCCTGCACGTCGGGCAGGCTTTGCGAGCGTTTCGGTCCGGTCACCCCGAGCGCCTTGAGGCGCCCGGCGCGGATATGGCCCGCCGCCGTGGCGATGCCGGCCACCGTGAACTGCACCTGGCCGCCGATGGTGTCGGTGAGCGCCTGGGCCGCGCCCTTGTAGGGCACATGGCGCGCGCTGACGCCGGCCATCGAGGTGAGCAGCACCGACGAGAGGTGGGTGGCGCTGCCGTTCCCGGCAGACGAGTAGACCAGGTCGCCGGGACGCGCCTTCATCTCCGCGATCAGGTCCGCCATTGAATTTGCCTTCGACGCACTCGGCACCACCAGCACCAGATAGGCTACGCCGACGCGCGCCACCGGCCTGAAATCCTCGACCGGGTCGTAGGGCAGTTTCGCCACCATCCAGCGCGTTGCGTAGTGCGAGCCGGCGGTGAACAGCAGGGTGTAGCCGTCGGCCGGGGATTTGGCCACAAAGTCGCTGGCGATGGCGCCGTTGGCGCCGATGCGGTTTTCGACAATCACCGCGGCACCGCCCCACTCTTCACCGAGTTTGGCGCCCAGATAACGGGCTGCGGCGTCGACGGTGGTGCCCGGCGCAGTCGACACGATGAAGCGAATCGGCCGGGCCGGATAATCCTGCGCGGCGGCCGGCAGCGTGACTGCGGCGCCGAGTACCGCCCTGAACAGGGCACGGCGCAGCCGCGCCGCAGCGCGTTTCGGGATGGCGATCATGTGTCGTGCTCCTTCAGGCGTAGGCCGCATCCTTGAACGGGATATGCATGGCTACCACTTCGGCGCCGCCGGGCCCGGCCCGCAGCGGCAGCGCCGCATCGCCGGCGGACAGGAACAGGTTCTCCCAGCGTCCCAGGGTGACGCCGCCATGCTGCAGCGTGCCGGCGGTGACGAACAGGAACTGGCCTTCGCTGCCCCTGAGCGCCTCGGGATGCAGCGGCGCACCGGGCGGCAGGCGCGTGAGCTGCGCGCCCATGCCGTCCTCAGGTTCGATCAGGGTCAATGCCTCAATGCGCGTCAGCGCGGCCAGCGCGGGGCCGGACAGGGGCGGCACCGGCACCGAGTTGGCATGGCGCTTGGGGCCGCGCACCATTTTTTCTTTGGCCTCGGCCACCGCCGTAAAGCCGCTTTCGAGCACCGCGCGAATCGTGAAATACTTGATGCCGTCTGCGCCCGAGAGCAGCGGCCCGTAACCGGTGTAGGCGCCGGCATAGTGGACCGTCACGGCGCCCAGTGCAGCGCGCCCGATGCTGCCGGAACCCTCGACAAACAATTGAAACTGGTTCTGCCGGTGAAAGTGCGGCAGCAGCGTATAGTTGGGCGGCTGTTCGATCAGGAATGCCGTGGGAGACAATGTCGGATCGTCACCGCTCTCCATCCATTCGCCCTTGTAGAAAGTCGCCTCCATCACCGTGATGGGGCGGCGCTTGGTCGCGCCGTGCGCCTGGGTGCCAAGGACGATCATTGCGTGAATCCCTTCCTCATGTGGTGGCTTGCGCCGGATGCGCACAACCGTGCCGCCCCGGAGGCGGTGGGGCAAATGGTGGAGCGGGCGGAACGGGACGAAGACCCGCAAAGCCATTTGACACCGCTTACGGTGGCAAGTCAACGCCATGCCCCGGCGGCGACAGCGCGACACGCGGCGTGGGGCGCCGCTTCTGTGACAATACGGCACTTCGCCACCAGTGAGCCCCGCCATGAGCATGAAAAAGTCCGACCTCGACAAAAACAAGGGCTTGAAGATCGCCGGCGCAATGAAGGCCGCTGCAGTGCCCGAGCGCTTTGCCCAGGGTTCCAACGCGATGCTGAGCAAACGCGAGCGCCGCAGCCTCGATGCCGCAGCCGGCCTGGTGCCGTTTGCGTGCAAGCTGCCGTCCGACCTTCTCAAGCGCCTCAATGAACGCGCGGCGGCCCATGAAGGCGGCGTCAATGCACTGGTGGCACACTTGCTGGAGAAAGGCCTGGCGTAAACAGGGCCAGGCGCGCCCAGGGTTCTGGCTCTGCTGATCAAGTGTCCCTGGCCCTCGGACTTGCCAACGAAGCGACACACGGAATCAACAGCTTGCAAAGGCCACTTTGGTAGTTCCGGACTTGATCCGGGATTCCCTAGGTTGCAGCGCGCTGCGGCGCAGCCCGCGACGCCAGCACCACCCCGACCAGGATGGTGGCGATGCCGGCAGCGTGGAATCCTTCAAAGCGCTCGCCGAGAACAATGATCGCGAGGATGGTGCCGAACGCCGGCAGCAGATGCAGAGACACGCCTGCCGCGTTGGCGCCGAGCACGGCGACGCCGCGGTTCCAGCACATGAAGGCGGCCACCGACGCACCCAGCGCAATGTAGAGCACGGCGGCAATTTCCTGGCCAACCGGCACGCGCAGTCCTGACCATCCCGCGACAGCCGCGGGGGCCGGCGGGTGCAACGCGCCCCACAGCCAGAGCGGCAGCATCAACACCACGCCGGTGGCGGCCGTAAGAAACAGCAACCGCACTCCGCCCAAGGCAGGCTCGCGCCGTTTGAGCAGCACCGAGTAGACACCCCAGATCGCCATCGCCAGCAGCACCCAGCCATCACCGGCGTGAAACTCCACTTCCCGCAAGTGCGCCGCATCGCCGCGTGCCAGGATGATCAGGATGCCGGCAAACGACACCAGCATGCCGCTGACCTGGCCGCGCGTGGCGCGTTCGCGCTCCATCACCCACGAACAGAGCATGAAGAACAGCGGCGCGGATGAGTTGAGCAACACGCCGTTGACCGCCGTCGTGGTGTGCAGCCCCATATAGACCAGCAACTGGAACAGCACCACGCCGGTCAATGCGAGCTGCGCGATCAGGGCCGCGCTGCGCCGGATCAACGCGCGTTGCGCCACGATGCCGGGCAGCGCGAACGGTGCCAGCACCAGTGCCGCGAGCAGCCAGCGCCAGAAATTGAGGGTGACCGGATCAATGTCGTCGCGCAGTGCGCGGCCGATCACCCAGTTGCCGGCCCAGAACAGGTTGGCGAGCGCCAGCAGCATGAACGCCATGGCGCGCGGTGCGCGCACCGGCGCGTGCGAGGGAGGGTCGAACATGGCGCGCAGACTAACACGGGATGCATCGCTCCCGGCGGCCGCTCACACCAAGGTTTTCGGCGGCAATGCCTTCAAGAATGGCTCTGGCGGCCACTCTTCAGGCCGTCACTGGCGAAAATATGTTGCGACTGACGCGGTGGACCGCGCTTGTCTCACACTTGTCGCCCGCTTGTCGCCCACTTGTCGCCCACTTGTCGCCCACTTGTCGCTTACTACTGCTCGCCGCGCCGCCTGGCGCAGTCGTCAGGCAATGTGATGCCGCTCGCGCAAAATGCGCGTCGCCTGTGCAAGCGCTGCCAGCTTGGCTTCTGCGGTGGCATCAGAATTAAGCGGATTGTCGGCGAAGGTTGCGAAGCCGCAGTCGGGCGTGAGCAGCACGCGCTCGGCGCCGAACAGGTTGATGGCGTGCTCGACATGCTTGACGATCGACTCGACCGACTCGACATGCGCATGTTTCTGGTTGCACGCGCCAATGCCGATGCGCATGTCGCCGGGCAACGAAGTGAGGATTTCCATTTCGCCGGAACGCGGCGTGCACAGCTCAAGCAGCAGCGTGCCGACCTGCATTTGCCCGAGCGTATCGACCAGCGGCTGGTAATCGCCCGACAGCGCCTTGGTCTCGTCGGCGGTCCAGTTGCCACGGCACATGTGCAGGGCGATGCGCTCGCGCGGGAACCCGGCAGTGACGGCATTGACCAGATCGCGCGCAAACGCCAGCTCGATCGGGCTGTCCGCCTTTGCCGACAGGGCGCCGCACATGAAGCTGCGCTGGTTGGCCGGGCCGCTGAACACCACTTCGGAGAGCACCGGCTCGTCGAGCTGTACCAGCGCGGTGCCCGCAGCGAGCAGACAGGCGATCTCTTCGCGCAGCACACGCACGATGTCTTTGGCGAGGTCTTCGCGATTCGCATAGGCGCGGTCGGAAATGCATTCCATCCACATGGTGCGGGTCAGCAGGTAGGGGCCGGGCAGCGCAATCTTGATCGGCAGGTCGGTGAGCGTGCGTGCGAATTCCACCTCGTGCACGGCGATGCCGCGACTGCGGCCGAGCGGTCCAAACACGGCGGGGTGGCGCACGTCGCCGGCGGGCACATCCAGGGCACGCAGTTCGCGTTCAAACTCCTCCGGGTCATCGACCAGCGGCAGCAAATCGGTGAGCGGAATCAGCTGGCAATTGTCGAGCCGGGAAGCGACGAAGCTCGAATAGCTGTCGCGGCGCTGTTCGCCGTCGGTCACGACGTCGGCGCCGGCGCGAATCTGCGCCCCCACCGACAAACGCACAGCGTCGTCGGCGGTAGCCTGGAATGAGGCTTCGTCGAGCCGCCCTTCCATGTGTTCATGCACCGCCTGCAGCATCCAGCGCGGGCGCGGCCAGCTGCCGATGCCCATCACTGAAAGCGGTCTGATCGCCGGTGCCGGCGCCGGTGCCGGAAAGTTGAGCATCGGTTTGACCTCGATCAGCGCGACACCCGAGACCGCCTCGCGCACGGGCATAGCGCCGGCGCGGCGTTCGGCAAACTTGCCCTTGGCTACCAGGAAGCTACGCTGCTTGTCCTGTTTGATGAACGAGATCAGCTCGTTGCCGGTCATGCGGCACCAGGCGGGCAGGTCTTCATCGACCGAGATTTCGGTGGAGCGAATCTCAAGCAGGCCGCCGCGGTCGAGCGGGTCGATATGCTTGCGAATCAGCAACAGCAAACCATTGCCGCAATCGAGATCACCGCCGTCAAAACTGACATCGGCCTGATGCGGGTGCTGTGCGGCGGGTGCGGTTTGGGTCATGGGGTGCTCCTCGAATGGGTGGCGTTGCGTGTTGACGGGAAAAACGTGAAAGTGACTGGGTGAGCAGGCCTACGCAAGCGCCGCTTCCTGCGTCGATAACTGCAACGGTGATTGGGATGGATCACTGCTGTCCGTATCGTGACCATACACCTGCCGCAGGGCATTGTCGTCAAATGCGGCGGCCGGCATGTCGACAACGATCCGGCCACCGGTCATGCCGACCACGCGGTCGGCATACTGGCGCGCGAAATGCGGTTGGTGCAGGCTGCAGATCACGGCAACGCCATCGGCCTCGGCATGGCAAATCGAGCGCAGCAATTCGAGAATGCCGGCACCGATGCGCGGATCCAGGCTTGCTACCGGTTCGTCGGCGATGATCACGTCGGGCCGCTGCGCGAGCGCACGGGCGATGGCGACACGCTGCTGCTGCCCACCCGACAGGGTATCTGCGCGCTGCATCGCCTGTGCCAGCAGGCCGACCCGCTCCAGGCACTCCAGTGCAAACAGCTCGTCGGCGCGCGTGAAGCGACGCAGCCAGCCGCGCCACGCCGGCACGTAGCCGAGCCGGCCGGCCAGCACGTTTTGCAGTGCAGAAAGGCGGCTCACCAGGTTGAACTGCTGAAACACCACGGCGATGTGGCGCCGCTCGCGCCCCGTAAACGCCGCCACATCGCGCCCGTTGAGGTGTGCGGAGCCGGCATCCATCGGCAGCAAGCCCGCAAGACAGCGAAACAGTGTGGTCTTGCCGGCCCCGCTGGAGCCGAGCACCGCAACAAACTCGCCGCGATGCGCGCTGAAGCTCACATCGACGATGGCGGCGCGCCCGTCAAAGGACTTGCTCGCACCGCGCACTTCAAACAATAAATTGGTATCGCTCATACCAGGCGCCTGCGCAGCCAGCCGCTCAATTGATCGAGCACCGTCACCACGACCAGGATCAGCGCGATGATGGTGAACAGCCGCGAAAAATCGAGCAGGTCCATGCTGTTCTTGAGTTCCATGCCGATGCCGCCGGCACCGACTACGCCGAGCACGGTGGAGGCACGTACATTGAACTCCCACCAGAACAACGTAGTCGAGAGCAGCACCGGCAGGATGTCGGGCAGCAAGGCAAACACGATCGCCGTGTTGCGCCCGGCGCCCGTGGTACGAACCGCTTCGAGCGGACCGAGCTGCGCATTCTCGATGTGATCGGCGAAGAATTTGGCAGCACTGCCCCAGGTGTGCAGGGCAATGCCGAGCACGCCGGCAAACGGGCCCAGGCCCACGGCGGCCACGAACAACAGCGCGAACACGAATGAATCAATGCCGCGCAGCGCGTTCAGGAACCAGCGCGCCGGATAGTAGAGCCGCGGAAACGGCGTGATGTTGCGGCTCGCCAGCACCGCCATCGGCAAGGCGAGCAGAGTGGCAATGGTGGTGCCGATCGCCGCCATCGCCATGGTCTCGGCGATACGCTCGGCAAACAGCGGCAATTCATCGAGCTTGGGCGGCCAGGCTTGCGAGAGCCAATAGCCGAGCTTTGGCAGGCCGTTAACCAGTTTGGCCGGGTCGATCTGTGCCAGGCGCCACGACACCACATAGAAGACCAGCACGGCCACAAGGATCGCGGCCAGCTTGAGCCGGCCGCGAATGTTGCCCTTGCGCTGCGCTTCCTGCAGCACTTGCGCCTGTTGGGCGCCAGTGGTGGCCACGCTTCAGGTCTTGGGCTTGATCTTGCCTAACGCAATGCCCGCCTTTTCGATCGAATCATACGAAGCATGTGTCGCCGGCACAAACCCGGTGTAGCGTGGTGGCAGCAAGGTTTTGGCCTGCTCCACGGTGATGGCAGTCAGGATCTTCTGCACCTGGGCGCCAAACCCCTGCGGCGCATCCTTCGGAATGGCGATGGCGTCATTCGGTAGCGGCGCCGAGGTCCAGAGGATCTTGTTGCTGTCGGCCTTGACGCGACCGGACGAAATCATCGCGTTGCGGTTGCGGTCAAAGTCGGTCGCCATGTCGGCCTGCCCGCCCTGCACGGCCATCTCGTTGGCTGCATGCGTTGCACCCTCGGTGTATTTCCAGAAGGTCTTGGGGTCGATTTTCCAGACTTCCTTGGCGTACCAGCTTGGAATCAGCCAGCCTGAGGTGGAGCCGACGTCGGCAAACGATATCGACATGCCTTTCGTATCGTCCGGAAACTTCGTTACCTTCAGGTCGGGTTTGCCGATGATGATCGCGTAGTAAACCGGCTTGTCGTCGTATTTGACGGTGGCCACTGCGGTGCAGCCGGTACTGCTGTTGGCAATGATGTAACCCCACGGCCCCATCCAGGCCAGATCGAGCTGGCCCGAGCCCATGGCCACGGCCATGCCGGCCCAGTCGGTTGTGGCGACGAGGTCGAAGTCGGCATTGAGCTCTTTGGCCAGGTGCGCGAACAGCGGCGTGTAGGCCTTCTTGGTGTCTTCGGGGTTGGGCAACAAAGGCCCGACGCCGAAGCGCAACTTGCGTTTGGCCTGGCCCAGTACCGGCGTGACGCCGGCGAGTGCCAGTGCACCGGCAGCGGCGCCGCCGGCGGCGAGGATGTGTCTGCGTGTCGATTTCATGCTGATTCCTCTTTTAGTAACTGATGCTGGGTGCGCCGTCGCTCATGAATTCAACCAGCTTGGCACCGCCGACCACGGCTGCGCCGGGCACCAGGTTGTTTTCGTCGAGCTTGCGCTTTTTGAAGCAGGGCGAGCAGACATACATTTTTCCGCCGGCTTTGGCGAAGTTGTCCATCAATTCCTTGAGGGGTGCGAAGCCTTCTTCATGCACGGCATCGGCGACGCCTTTTTGCGACAGGCGCGTGCCTTCGATCGAAAGGAACACGACGGTGTCCTTATCGGACGCGACCGCCGCATTGGCGACCACGAATGCGACGGTGGCCTTGTCGGTGTCGTTGAGGCCGTGGGTCAGGCTGATGACAAATTTGCCGGGCATGCTGTTCTCCTGTGACAGGGTGGGAAAAAAGCGGGCGGCTCAAGCCCCCGCCGAAAAAATCATTCCTTGGCGCGAATCCAGTAGGTTTTGGCGGCCGCATCCTGGGCCAGCAAGGTGTGGCCGGTCATGCCGCACCAGGCGGGGATGTCGGCCGGGGCGCCAGCATCAAGTGCGATCACCTTGAACACCTTGCCGGGCGCCGCGCGCACGCGCTGGCGCAGTTCGAGCACCAGGTCGCCGCAGCCGAGCTCGCCGGCATTCCATTCGACATCGTGGTTCATTGGCAGGCCGCCTCCCGGGCCGAAGCGAAAACAGCGACGCGGCTGCCTACGGGGCTGCATAAGGCGGCCGGTTGAAACTCGAAGGATGTGCTGCACGGATTGCCCCGGGCGCGAGCGGCGGTCTTCGGCGAGGAGAGTCGCAGAAAGAGCGTGTGCGGGAGGGGAGACTGCGGGGAGGGGAAGTGCGGGGAAGACGAAGCGGAAATGCGAAAAAAGCACTGCGAACCTGCACCCCACATCGCCACCGACGTATAGAACAGCTTGAGGCGGTCAAATACCTTGACCGGCGGAAGTAACACGATATGCATTGGCTGGTACGCTTGAAGAAGGCGGTGGGCTTGTGCTGCGCGAAAATGGTTCGAGGCGCACGCAAGCAGGTTGGGACAACTGATCAATCGAGTCTACGGGAGATTTCCGCGTTGTACAACAGCATTACGCGGCAAACCGCAAAATGGATGCAATTGCGCAGTGACCGGCGTGCGGACCCTGGGCGCTTCCTTACCTGACCTGGCAGAAGGGTCAAAACACCATGAACCGGGCGTCCGGTCCGAGGCCGGACACCAGCAGCGACGCCGCACCGCGCACGCCCGCCACAGCATCGCTCAGGTCTTCGGCGCGCATGCCCTGCTCGGCCAGTGCCACCGGGCAGGCGAATATCTGCACGCCAAGTTCAACCGCTTGCTGTAGTTGGGCGAGCAACGCCGGGCTCACCGCATCACGACGCAACAGCGCAACCGAGCGGCTCACGGCGTGCATTTCGACCGCAACATCCATTGCGGCAGCCGTGGCGGCGTAGCGTAGCGGAATCGACAGCGCATCCGGGGCGTCAGTCGATACGTTGTTGAGCAGGATGACCAGGCGCGGCGCGCTTGTGCCGGCGGCGGAGGAATCAGGCATCAGTTCGAGAAAGGCGGGGTCTTGCAAGAAAAGTCAGGGGGTTCATCCAGGCCAGCCATTGGATCGATAGGGTTGAAACATAACAGGCTGCCAGATCAGGCCGGGATTATGCCTTGGAGAATCAGTACGCCTCTGGTTCAGCCTGGGGAATGTGTGGGATGGGTCACACCGGCAAGCAGCTCGAGCACCTTGCATACTGCTGCGGTGTCTTCATTCCCATACCCCTGGCTCTTGGCCGCGTGATACAGCTGCGTCGCCTGCGCGAACAGCGGCACCGGGCAGCGCAACTGCTCCGCAAAGCCGGAAATGATGTCGAGGTCTTTCAAGTGCAGGTCGATGCGCGCAGTGGGCGGCTGGAACTTTCCGGCGACCATCAGCGGACCGCGCATTTGAAACATGCGCGAGGTCGCCGCGCTGTCCTGCAGAGTTTCATACACCACACTGGGGTCGAGGCCGGCCTTGGCCGCCAGCGTGAGCGCCTCGGCAGCAGCCACGTTGTGGATATTGACGAGATGGTTGGCGATGAATTTCATGGTGCTGCCCTTGCCGAAGGCACCGAGATAAAACTGCTTGCGCGAGATGCCTTCGAGAACCGGCCGCGCCGTTTCGAACGCGGCGGCGTCGCCGCTGCCGAGCACCACCAGGTCCTTGTTCGCCGCCTGGGCGCCGGTGCCACTCACCGGGCAGTCGAGCATGACGCAGCCGCTGCCGGCGAGCCCGTCAGAGGCCTGCTGCTTCACTTCCAGCGGCATGGTGCAGGTGTCGATCACGATGCGGCCGGGCGCGCTGCCCCGGACGCTCTGGGCGATTTCGGCGTACACCGCCAGGAGCGCCTTGACGGTCGCAATCGACACGATGGTAACGGGCGCTTCGCGCACCACCTCGGCCACCGACGCGGCCGTACGGCCGCCGGCCGCGACCAGGCGCTCGTTCGCCTCTTTGGCGACGTCATAGCCGACCACGCTAAAGCCGGCCTTGATCAGGTTGCCCGCCATCGCGCCACCCATGATGCCCAGCCCTACGACACCCACCACTGCGACGCTGTGCGCCATGTTCACACCCTTTGATGGAAACTGCGGAAAATTTCGGAAACCTGCGAAAAGCTACGCAGCATCTTAGCAGCGTCCTGCCGCGACATTCGTCCGGCCACCGGTCTGTCACGCGCCTCCACCAACGGCTGCAGGGCCGATACCTTCAAAACCCGCTCCAGGTGCGGACCTTCAGGCCATGCCCAAAGGGGGCTCGCCATAACGATGAATTGCAGCGCGAACCGGGTGCAGTTCGAGCCTTAACCCGAATCGGGCACCGCTACAGTATGCGCATCGCCGTAGGCAGGGGTCTGTGGCCGTCCTCGAGGAACGCAGCATGAATCCGCATCTGACACCAGGCTCGCAGACCGGGCAACCCTTTCTTCTTCCACCCGCTGTTCTGGCGCGCTATCCGCAAGGGCCCGAGGAAGGGCCCGCGCCGGCGCTGCCCGCTGCGGTGACGGCCGACCGCGTTGGCGCCGGCAGCGATGCCGCGCCGATGCGCGTGGTCATCGTCGACGACCACCGCACCAACATCCAGCTGGCCGAAGCGCTGCTGGGCCGCATGGGCGGCTGCAAGGCCACCAGCTTCACCGACCCTGTGGAAGCGTTCGAATGGTGCTGCGTGAACGACTTTGACCTGCTGATCGTCGATTACATGATGCCGGAGATGGACGGCATCGACCTGATCGCGCAACTGCGCGCGAATCCGCAATTTTCCCTGGTGCCGATGCTGATGGTGACGGCCACCAGCGAGCGCGAGGTGCGCCATCGCGCCCTGAAGGCCGGCGCCACCGACTTTCTCACCAAGCCGATCGACACGGTCGAATTCCGCGCGCGAGTGCGCAACATGCTGGCGCTGCACAAGAGCCATGTCGAGGTGGCCAATCGCGCGGCGATCCTTTCGGTCGAAGTGCGCCGCGCCACCGAAGCGATCCTGGAGCGTGAAAAAGACACGGTGATGCGCCTGTCGCGGGCGGCGGAGTTTCGCGACCCCGAAACCGGCGCGCACATCCAGCGCATGGCGCGCTACTCATGGCTGATCGCTGACCACATCACGCACGACCAGCCGTTTGCCGATGCGATGCTCGAAGCCGCGCCGATGCACGATGTCGGCAAGCTCGGTACGCCCGACCACATCCTGCTCAAACCGGGCAAGCTGACCCCCGAAGAATTCGTCATCATGAAGCAGCACGCCGAAATCGGCTGGGTCATCCTCAAGGACGGCGCGTCGCCGACCCTGCGACTCGCTGCCGAGATTGCCCGGGCGCACCACGAGAAGTTCGACGGCTCGGGCTACCCGGGCGGCCTGGCCGGCGACGCGATCCCGCTGTCGGGCCGCATCGTGGCGGTCGCCGACGTGTTCGATGCCCTGACCTCGACGCGCCCCTACAAAACGGCGTGGGAGGTATCGCACGCCGTCGAATTCCTGCGCGAGAACAGCGGCAGCCATTTCGACCCGGCATGCGTCGACGCGTTTCTGGCGCGCCTCGACGATGCGCTGGAGATCAAGTCGCAGTTTCAGGACGAGTAGGCACTACCGCAGCGTGCCAGTTGCCAAGCAGGCGCGCGGTTCAGACCGGGCACTTCAGGCAGCCAGTCTCAGACCAGCGCCAGTGCTTCCGGCTTGGCCGCCGCCGCACTGTGTGCCTGAATCGCCTTACTAAGCGCAGCGAGTTCGAACTCGATGATGGAAAAAGGGGCGTCCAATGCCAGCTTGTCACCAGCCGACTTTGCCGCTTGCTCCAGCGCGACGCAGGCCTGTTGCAAAGGTATCGGTCCGAAATGGGCGGCCAGGCCCTTGAACGTATGCACCAGGCGCCCCAGCTTGGCCCAGTCGCCGTCGTCGACCGCGTCGCGCATCTGCGCGACTTCTTCCGATGCCTGCCCCAGAAAATATGGCCCGACCACCTCCAGCACTATCTGGTCGGTATTGGCCACCGCACCGGCGTAGTCGAACCTGCCGACCGGGCCAGCCTGGGTGGCGCCATCCCGGTCGACCTGATGATCGGCCGTCACACTACCCGCAACGATGCCAAGCACCTCGAACAGCGCGGCGCGGTCGATCGGTTTGGTGAGGTAACCATCGAGCCCGGCCTCGCGACCGAGATCGTGGTCGGCGCTCATCGCAGCGGCCGTCAAGGCGTAGATCGGCGTGGCATGCCGCGTCGCATGGTCCTGCTGCGGCCGCTGCCGTTCGGCATGGCGGATCATGCGCGTGGCTTCAAGGCCGCCCATCACCGGCATCTGCAGGTCCATGAGCACAATGTCGAATCTGCCCGCAGCCCACTGATCGACCGCCTCACGGCCATGATTGGCCAGAGTCACACGGTGCCCGAGTGATTCAAGCAGCGCAGCAATCAGGGTCTGGTTGACCGGGTGGTCTTCGGCGACCAGCACGTCGAGGCTGCGCGCCGCGCCGGCCGACAGGCCCTCGGGTGCGCTGCGCGGCGCCGCTATCTGGGTAGTCTCGTTGAGCGGCAAGGTGACGTGGAACGTGCTGCCCTGCCCCAGTTCGCTCTCGACGCGAATGCTACCGCCCATCAGCGCCGCGAGGCGGGTGCAGATGCTCAAGCCCAGCCCGGTGCCGCCATAGCCACGCGTGGTCGAAATGTCGGCCTGGCTGAAGGCTTCGAAGATGGCCTGCTGTTGCTCGACGGGAATGCCAATACCGGTGTCCGACACGGAAATGTGCAGTTGCGGCGCGCCATCCGCCGGGTGCAGGGCTTTGGCCTCCAGGAAGATGCCGCCTTTCCGGGTGAACTTGATGGCGTTGTTGAACAGGTTGACGATGATCTGCTGCAGGCGCACCGGGTCGCCGAGGATGGCGCGCGGCAGGTTAACGTCGAACTTGCTGCGCATCGCCAGGCCTTTTTTGGCAGCGGCGACCTGCCACGATTTGGCGGTCTGGTTGAGCAGTTCGGTGATGTCGATCGGGATCAGCTCGATGTCGACCTTGCCGGCCTCGATTTTCGAGAAGTCGAGGATCTCGTTGATGATCGCCAGCAGCGAATCGGCCGAATCGCGCGCCATGCCGAGGTACTCGCGCTGCTTTGCGTCGAGCTCGGTATCGAGGGTGAGTTCGACCATGCCGATCACGCCGTTCATCGGTGTGCGAATCTCGTGGCTCATGTTGGCCAGGAAATCGCTCTTGGCGCGGTTCGCGCCTTCGGCAGATTCCTTGGCGCGCTGCAGCTGCTGGCGCGCTGCCTCATGTTCGTTGACCAGCCGGGCAATCGTCGAAATCACGGCGCCGATGTTCATGTCGGCGGACGCTGCCGCGTCTTGCGGTGGCATCAGGTCGGAGACAATGCCGCGCAGCGAGGCCAGCGCCTCCTCGCGCGAG
Organism: Burkholderiales bacterium; assembly: GCA_947473125.1. GTDB lineage: Bacteria > Pseudomonadota > Gammaproteobacteria > Burkholderiales > JAEUOS01 > CANJDH01. The sequence goes on along the minus strand of CANJDH010000031.1, from coordinate 19,148 downwards.
GCGAGCTCGCCGCGCAGGCTGCTCGCGGTTTCCTGCAATGTGAGCAGGGTCTGGCGAAACTCGAGCGGCGCGCTATCGATCAGGCGCGCAGCGGCGGCATCGCTGGTGGCACCGCTGGCGCCAAGCGCAAGTGCGCTGCTGTGCTGCAGCGGGCCGAGCCAGCGCTGGAGCGGAAACCAGATAAGCGCAATCCCCCCGGCGAGGCTGCCCAACGCAAGGGCCACTGCGATCTGCAAAACTTCCCACAGGCTGCGGGCGATACCGTCGGCATCCAGGGTCAGACGCAGCACACCGTAGTCGACGCCCCCCACGCTGACGTTGCGGTTCGCATCGGACAGGTTTTCGGTGGCGCGATCGAGGATCCAGCGCGGCGGCGTGCCATGCTGGTTGCCGCTGCTGTTGACGCTCTTGACGATGCCGCCCCTGAGGTCGATGAACTGCGCGGAAGAAAAATGCGAACGCAACACTGCCGAGTTGAGCGTGCGCTTGATGGTGTCGTAGTCGCCGATCACGGCGCTGTCGCCAACGGTCTGCGCCAGCACCTCGATCATCATCGTTCCCGACTGTTGCGCATCCTCAATGTCCTGGGTGAAGCGATTCTCGTAAAACAGGATCGCCCCGGCGCACACGAACGCGAGCCAGGTGGCCGAGTACAGCGCATAAACACGCGCTACCAGCGATCTGGGCAACAGGCGGTCAAGTGCTTTCACGCGGCCGCTTTCAACGCAACGAGGCCGGCGCGGTCTGGTAGAAGCGCCGGTAGCTGCCGTACTCGCTGCCGTCGGAGGCAATGAATACCGCATCGGTGGCGAGGCCGACCTTGGCGGCCGCCTGATGCAGGATGTCCTTGCCCGCCGGATCTTTGTGCATGTTGAAAAAAGCGCCGGCGACCGCCTTGACATCCTTTTCCGGCACCTTGCCCGATACCATCAGCGCCAGGTCGTACACCGGCTCGGACGACCAGAGGACGCGGAATTTCTTTTTCTCGCGTTCGGAATAGCCCTGGATCAGTTGCGAATTGCCGCCGACCGCCTTGACTTTGCTGGCAAACAACTGCGCCAGGGCCGCATTCTGGTTGCCGCCGAAGACCACCTTCACCTGGAGGCCCCTGGCGAGCAGGTGGGCGTAGGGCAGCTTGTAGCCGATCAGGGCCTCGGGCCCCGGGAACGCCACCTCCTCGCCGCGCAAATGCTCCAGTTCGGTGATGGGCGAATCGGCCGGCACCACAAGCTGGCCGTGCACCGGCGGCATCTGGCGGCGCCCGAATACCTTCCAGCCGAGCTTCTCGCGCTCCGGGCTGAACAGATGGTTGGAAAATACAAATTCGACCTCTTGTGCCAGTACGTAGCTGGTGGTGTCAGCCGAGGTACGGCCGATCTTCAGGGCGAGCTTGACGCCGCTCTTCTCCGATACGTAGCTGATGATCGGGTTCCAGTAGGCGGCGGTGAGGTTGATGTCGTACTGGTTGACCGGTGAAAAGCGGTACGTGACGTCCTGTGCCGACGACAGGGGCGCTCCCAGTCCGGCCGCAATGCCGGCGAGGATCGCCCAGGCCCGGCGCAGTGCCGGACGATGAATCAATAGACGGAGCATGGCATCCACTCATCTTGTTGCAGATGCCTCCATCGTACGAAATCAGTGCATTAATTCGCCGGGAAACAGACAGGGGAAGGTGTTGTTGTTCCGGCGATGGGCGCCGCCACGCCGGCGTCTATGGCGCGCTGCCGACCTGGTCGAGATACGCCGTTTTTGCGCCTTGCAGGTGATCGACGCACACCTGTGCGAGTGCCCAGCTATCGGTGCCCTGCATGAGCCCGATGATGCGCTGGTGGTCGCGTTCCGAGGCGAGTGCGTGATCGTAGTCGGCGGTTTTCTTGGATCGCACCGGCAGGCTCAGCCACATGTAGTACTTGATCGATTCCACCAGATAGTCGTTGCCGCATGCGCCGAACATGGCGAGGTGGAACGCATCGTTGGCTTCGTGCACTGCGCGAAAGTTGCGCGCCCGCAGCTGGCTTGCGTACTCGGCATGCAGCTGCTCGAGCCGGGTGATCACCTCTGGCGGGGCCGGCAGGGCGATGCGCAGCGCCGCCTGACGCTGCAGGAGTTCACGCACTTCATAAATCTGCCGCACCGCACTGGCGCTCATTGAACGCACCGATACGCCCTTGTTTTTTTCACGCACCACGATACCGGTGCGCTCAAGCTCGACAAATGCCTGGCGCACCAGATGCCGGGTGACGCCAAATCGTGCAATCAGATGATCTTCGATCAGGCGCGTGCCGGGGGCCAGCCGGCCGAACAGGATGTCATCACCAAGCACGCGGGCCAGGTCCTCCGCATCATTGAGGGCAACAGCCTGGCGGCGCGGCCGTACCGGCTTTGCGCGCGTACCACTGGCCGCGTGGCCGGCCAATGACGGACGCGCCGCGCTGCCGGCGCGGCGAACCGTCTTCATGGCGGGCAAATGTAGCCGGTGCCGTCCGGAGCCTTGAAACAACCGACCGACTCGGGCAGCAGCTTTTTCGGCAACCACAGCACGACTTCGGGAAAGAAGATGCAGAACACGATAGTCGCCAAAAAGATGATGTAGATCGGGAACGACGCCCACATCGCCTTGGAGAACTTGACGCCGATGAACTTGGACGACATCAGCAGGGCCAGGCCGTAGGGGGGGGTGATCAGGCCGAACGCCAGCGTGACGATGATTACCACGCCCATGTGCACCGGCTTGATGTCGGCGTTTTGCGTGAGGTCGGTGATGATCGGCATGAAGATGATGATCGCCGGGATCGCATCGATGAAGTCGCCGACGATGATGAACAGCAGCACCAGCAGCAGCATGATCATGAAGGGGTCGTTGCCGGCCGCGCCGGCGATCCAGCCCGACACCACCGCCGGACCGCGCAGGTAGGCCAACATCCAGCCGAATGCCGAAGCCGCCGCGATGGTGATCAGCGGAATCGAATAGAGCAGGCCGGTCATCGCCATGTCGTGCGGCAGTTGACGGAAGTACCCGCGATTGATCATCGGGATCACCACCAGCAGGATGTAGGCGACCGCGACCACACCCGCCTCAGTCGGCGTGAAGAAGCCGGTCAGGATGCCGCCCATGATGATCACCGGAATCACCAGCGGCAAGGCGGCCTGTTTGGCGGCGTCCGACACTTCGCCAAACGAGGAGCGCTTGCGCATCTGTCCGATCGGGCCGAAAAAATGGCTGTAGATCATCAGCCCGCCACCGACCATCAGGCCCGGCACTACACCGCCGAGGAACAGGCCGCCGATCGACACATTGCCGGAGGCGCCATAGACGATCGCCATGATGCTCGGGGGAATCAGGTTGGCCATGGTCGAGGCCGAGGCGATCAGCGCGGCGATGAAGGCCGGCTCGTAGCCCTCGCGCTTCATGTCGGGGCCAAGGGTGCGCGACAGCACCGCCACATCGGCCGCGGACGAACCCGAAATGCCTGCAAAGAACATGCTGAACACCGTAACCACCTGGGCCAGGCCGCCGCGCACGTGGCCGATCAGGGCCTGGGAGAGCGTGATCATGCGCGCGGTGACATTGGCGGCCGTCATCAGCTCGCCTACCAGCAGAAAGAACGGCACCGCCAGCAGGGCCTCGACGTCGATGCCGTTGAACAGTTGCGTCATGATCGACGGCAGGCTGACCGGCGTGAAGGCGGTGACGACGAGCACACCGGCAATGATCGCAAACGCCACCGGCACGCCCATGTAACCCAAGAACAGGAACAGGAAGGCCATCACGAAGATGAGGATGCCGTTGGTCGTCATGGCGGAACACTCCCGGGGCTGCCATGCGCAGCGGCCGGATCGCCGGCGGGTTCGGCAAAGCCGTTTTTCCAGCCGTTGACCAGTTGCTCGATGGTGAACAGCGCGACCAGCACGCCGCACAGCGGGATCGCCGCATACAGGCTGGCGAGCGGCGTCATCGACGGCATGCGCAGGCTGCGAAAGCCGTCAAGGAAATTGAGATAACCGAAATACACCAGGCACAGCGCAACCACCAGCACCACGACGCGGTTGAAGGTTTCGAAGAAGAGTCTCTTGTTGCCCGAAAACGACTCGGCCAGCACCGCCAGATACAGGTGGTCGTTGCGGCGCACCGCCGCAGCGGTGCCGATGAACACGCCGTAGATGAAGAAGGTCATGGTGACCTCCTGCAGCCACAGCCAGGGTTTGCCGATGGTGCGGGTGACGACATCGCAGATCACCGTGAGCGTGAAGCCGGTGATCGCGATGCCGCACAGGACCATCAGCACGCGCTCGATGCCGTCGAACGCGCGCCACTTGAGATGGCGCTGCGTCTGCAGCACCAGGGAAAGCGATTGACTCATGGGAGAGAAGCGTCGAGGCCGGCGCGTTAGCCTCATTTGGGCCTAACGCGACCAGCCCGGCAGCGTTATTTCACGTTGCGCACCAGATCAAGGATTTTGACGGCATGCGGCCCGAGGTCCTTGGCGAGCTTGTCCTGGATCGGCTTGCTGACGGCTTCGAACCCGGATTTATCGACGCCCGTGACCACCTTGACACCGAGTTTTTCGAGTTTGGCGCGCGACTCGCGCTCCATCTCGAAGGCCTTGGCCGGCTGCACCTTGTTGAGGTCGTCGGCCGCCGTCTGCACCCACTTCTTCTGCTCGGCGTTGAGGCTGCTCCACAGCTTGTCGCTGACGAACAGCACTGAATTGTTGGCCTCGTGCTCGGTCACCGACATCACCGGCGCGACTTCGTAATGCTTGTTGATGAAGTACACGGTGTAGCCGTTTTCGGCAAAATCGACCACGCCGGTCTGCAGGGAGGTGTAGACCTCGCCGAACGGCATGTGCACGATTTGCGCCCCGTAGGCGGGGAACAGCGTGTCTTCGGTCACGGTGGCCTGTACCCGAACTTTGAGGTTTTTCAGATCGGCGAGCTTCTTGATTTCTTTCTTGCCGTAGAGGTTGCGCAGGCCCTGGCTGCCGAGGGTCAGCATGTGCGCGCCCTTGACCTTGCTTGCATACATGTCCTTCATCGCGGCAATCACGGCCGGGTTGGTCAGTACCTTGACGGCGTGGGCGTCGCTGCGAAAGATGAAGTGCAGCGAGAACACGCCGGACTCGGGCTGGATCGTCGAGGAGTTGGCGGTGGAGACGAGCACGAAGTCAATGTCGCCGGTCTGCACTTTTTGCAGGGTCTGTGCTTCGGAGCCCAACTGCGCGCCGGCATACTGGTTGATCGACATGGTGCCCTTGCTCAGTTCGGCGAGCCGCTTGGCGAACACGTCGGCACCGAAGGCATAGGCACTGGTGCGCGGCTGGTCATAGGCGAACGAGAACGCGCGGGTTTGCGCCTGGGCAACCGACATCGCGCCGAGCCCCACCAGGCCCAATGCACCAACCACAGATTTGAGCGTGGTACGGCGGCCGCGGAATGCCGCCGTCAAATGCGAAATGCTTGTTATCACGGACATCATCATCCCCTCATTGTTGTTGAATATTATCAATAATATAAGAAAATCCATTGCGCCGTACGGCGCCATGGATGAGAGAAATCTACAGAAAACCTGCTGCAGCCGCCTTTCAGGTCGGCATTATTATCGATAATTTTCAGTTTCGCCGCAATTCTCCGTGCCAAAAGGAGACCCAACGCGCATACTGCGGCACCTGCCACCCACAGTACGCTGACCCTCGCCGGCGGCGTACTCGATCGATGCCCGGCTACCTGACCAAGCAAGAGCGCATCGCCGTGGCCGGGGTGGATGATCTGTTGATTCGCTCGCTTCTGGACCTGCAACAGTTCCACGACCCCGACGGTACAGCACATGACATGGGTATTTCGTCGGCGGCGTGGCCAATGTTCGGGCATTTGTGGCCCTCCGGCGCGCAGCTCGCAGCGCGCATGGGCGCGCGCGCGGTGCGGCCCGGTGAAAGGGTGCTCGAGATCGGCTGCGGCCTGGCGCTCGCCAGCCTGGTGGCGCACCGACGCGGCGCCGATGTCACGGCGAGTGATTGGCATCCGCTGGCCGAGCCCTTTCTCGCGGCGAACCTGCTGCTCAACCACCTGTTGCCGATGAAGTACGGCAATGGGCGCTGGAGCGATGCGCCTTTGCCCGTGCGGCGTGCCGGCGCCGCGGCGCTCCCCATGGTCAGCGGGCGGTTCGACCTCGTGATCGGCAGCGACCTGCTGTACCAGCGCGATGCCGACGGCGCGCTGGCAGGATTCATCGGGCGCCACAGCGCGCCGGGTGCGGAAGTCTGGATCGTCGACCCGGACCGCGGCAACCGCCCGGCGTTCAACCGGCAGATGGCCGCCGCCGGCTTTGCGATGCACGAGGAGCGGCTCGACCAGCCGCCCTCTGGCACGACACCGCGCTATGCCGGCCGGCTGCTGGTCTACCGCCGCGACTCGGGGGGGCGCAATTGTGCAGCCGCATTGAGCCAACGCAAAACGGTGGGATCTGCAGCCACCTAGAATCACCGCACCTCTTCCGGCAACGGCCCGCCATCTTTCCCCGATTCGCATGAGTACCACTCCCGGCCCCTTGCATGCCGCGCATCCTGGCGGATGGAGCCGTTTGCAGCGCTGGGCTCCCGGGCTTGCCACGCTGCTCGGCTACCAGCGCGACTGGCTGGGCCGCGACATCAGCGCCGGCCTGGTGCTGACGGCAATCCTGGTACCGGTCGGCATGGGCTATGCGCAGGCGGCCGGGTTGCCGGCGATCCATGGCTTGTACGCCACCATGATTCCCCTGCTTGCGTACGCCGTATTCGGGCCGAGCCGCATCATGGTGCTGGGACCCGATTCGACCCTGGCAGCGGTGATTGCAGCGCTGATCCTGCCGCTTGCCGCAGGCAGCATCGAGCGTGCCGTCGCCCTGGCGGGCATGCTCGCGCTGTTGTCGGGCGCCTGTTCGCTGGTGATCGGCTTCGCGCGCCTGGGCCTGGTCGCCGATTTGCTCTCCAAACCGATTCGCATCGGCTTCATGAACGCGATTGCCCTGACGGTGATTGTGGGGCAGTTGCCAAAGGCGTTCGGCTTTGCCGCGGACGCTGCCGACCTGCCCGGCAGGGTAGCGGCGCTGGCACAGGGCATCGCCAGCGGGCATTCCAATCCGGCAGCCCTCGCGATCAGCTGCGCCAGCCTGGGGCTGATCCTGTTGCTCAGACGCCATCGACCGCAATGGCCGGGGATTCTGCTTGCCGTGGTGCTGGCGACGGCGCTGTCGGCCTGGTGGGGGTTGGCACACACAGCAGGCGTGTCGGTCGTGGGCAGCTTGCCGCAGGGCCTGCCCGGCTTTCACTTTCCCCGCGTCGCGTTGCAGGACATCTGGCACCTGCTGCCGGGCGCGATCATCATTTCGATGCTGTCGTTTGCCGATACCAGCGTGTTGTCGCGCTCGCTGACGCAGCGCGGCGGCAATCGGGTCAGCCAGGACCAGGAAATGATTGCCCTCGGCGTAGCCAACCTCGCCTCCGGGCTGTTTCAGGGGTTTTCCATCAGCAGCAGCGCATCGCGCACGCCGGTGGCCGAATCGGCCGGCGCCAAAACGCAGCTGACCGGCCTTGTCGGCGCTGCGGCGATCGCCCTGCTGTTGCTGTTCGCCCCCAATCTGCTGCAAAACCTGCCGGGCGCGGTACTCGCCGCCGTGGTGATCGCCGCCTGCCTGTCGTTTACCGACGTAGCGGGCATGTGGGCGCTGCTGCGCTTGCGCCGCACGGAGTTTGCACTGTCCGTGATCAGCTTCCTCGGGGTGGCATTTGTCGGCGTGATCGAAGGCATTTTCATCACCATCGCCCTGGCCCTGCTGGTGCTGATCTGGAATGCCTGGCACCCGCACTTCGCCGTGCTGGCACGGGTTGACGGCGCCAAGGGCTACCACGACGTGGCGCGCCACCCGGAAGGCCGGCGCATCCCGGGGCTGGTGCTGTTCCGCTGGGACGCCCAGCTGTTCTTCGCCAATGCCGAGATCTTTCGCGAGGAAGTGCTGCGCGCCATCGCCGTAGCGCCAACTCCGGTGCAACGGGTGGTGGTGGCCGCTGATGCCATCACCGATGTGGACATCACCGCGGCGGAGGTCCTGACCCGGTTGCATCAGGATCTGGCGCAACGCGGCATCGAACTATGGTTCGCCGGGCTCAAGGGGCCGGTCCGGGACCGGCTGCACCATTACGGCACGCTGCAGGTGGTCGGCAACGACATATTCGCCCCGACGGTGGGGCGCGCCGTAAACCAGTATCGCCAGACCTACCGGGTTGCATGGAAAGACTGGGACGAGGTGTGATACGGTGCCACCGATATCGACTCAGCATACACTTGCCCGATGATGAAAACCGCGACTCGCGTTTCCCCGGCCGCACGGCCCGGTCTCCAGCCCTCGGTATGCCCGCATGACTGCACCAGCGTCTGCGCGCTCGAAGTCGAGGTGCTCGACAGCCGCACCATCGGCCGGGTGCGCGGCTCGGAGCGCAATCCCTATACCGCCGGGGTGATTTGCGAAAAAGTGGCGCGCTACGCCGAGCGTGTGCACCACCCGGACCGCCTGACGCAGCCGCTGCTGCGCAATGGCCCCAAAGGTTCAAAGCAATGGAAGACGATCTCCTGGAACGAAGCGCTGGACCGCGTCGCCGACAACTTTGTCGAGAAGGCGGCGCGCCACGGCAACGAAACCGTGTGGCCCTATTTCTACGCCGGCACCATGGGCCTGGTGCAACGCGACGGCATCAACCGGCTGCGCCACGCGATGAAGTATTCGCGCTGGTACTCGACCATCTGCAACGCGCTGTCGGACACCGGCTGGGTGGCTGGTGTCGGCAGCAAACGCGGCGTGTCGATGCTTGAGGCGTCGGAACACGCCGACCTGATCGTGATCTGGGGCGGCAACCCGGTCAACACCCAGATCAACGTGATGACCCACGCGATGGCCGCCAAGAAACGCGGCGCCACGCTGGTGGTGATCGACCCGTATCGCACCGGCACCGCGGAAAAGGCCGACCTGCACCTCGCGCCGCGCCCCGGCACCGACGGTGCGCTCGCCTGCGCGATGATGCACGTGCTGTTTGCCGAAGGCTTTGCCGACTGGGACTACCTGGGCAAATACACCGATGCGCCCGACGCGCTGGCGGCGCACGTGGCGACGCGCACCCCGCAATGGGCGGCGCAGATCACCGGCATTGGCGCCGAAGCGATTGTCGACTTTGCGCGCCTGTATGGCCGCAGCAAGAGTGCTTTCATCCGTGCCCACCATGGCTTTTCGCGCTCGCGCAACGGCGCGGCCAACATGCATGCGGTGGTGAGCCTGCCGGCCGTCACCGGCGCCTGGCAGCATCGCGGTGGCGGCGCCCTGTACGGGCATGCCAGCATCTACCCGATCGACAAGACCCTGATCGAAGGCCTCGATCTGGTCGACCTGTCGGTGCGCGACCTCGATCAGTCGCGCCTCGGGCCGATTCTCACCGGCGATGCCGCAGCCCTCAAGGGCGGGCCGCCGGTCACGGCGATGCTGGTACAGAACACCAACCCGGCGATGGTCTGCCCGGAATTGCACAAGGTGCATGCCGGGCTGGCTCGCGAGGATCTGTTCCTGTGCGTGCACGAACAGTTCATGACCGAGACCGCGGCGTTTGCCGACATCGTGCTGCCGGCCACCTGTTTTCTGGAACACGATGACTTCTACACCGCCGCGGGCCACACCGTATTCCAGGTGGCGAAAAAACTGATCGACGGCCCGGGCGAAACCCGCGCAAACCACTTCGTCATCAGCGAACTGGCCAAACGCCTCGGTGCGCAGCATCCGGGATTCGAGATGAGCGCCTGGGACATCATGGATGAAACCCTCAAGCGCTCCGGCATGTGGGATGCGCAGACCAACGTCGACCACGGCGGACAGGACATGGCCTATCCGTTCGAGAAAATGCATTTTCTCGACGGCTTCGACACCGCCGACCGCAAGTTCCACTTTCACGGCGACTGGCAGCGTTTCGGTGGCCGCTGGCAGGAAATGCCGACGCTGCCGGACCACCTCGCGGTCACCGACGAATCGACCCCGGAAAAACCGTTTCGCCTGGTCGCCGCGCCGGCACGCACCTTTCTCAACTCAAGTTTTACCGAAACACCGGGTTCGTTGAAGCGCGAGCGACGGCCTACCGCACTCCTGCATCCGGATGACTGCGCCGCACTGGGCGTAACCGAAGACGACAGGGTGCGCATCGGCAACGGCCGCGGCGAAGTGGTGGTGCACGTACATCCCAAAGAAGGCCAGCAGCGCGGCGTGGTGGTGGTCGAAGGCATCTGGCCGAACAAGCACTTTGAAAACGGCATCGGCATCAACGCCCTCACCAGTGCTGAACCGGGCTGGCCCAATGGTGGTGCGGTGTTTCACGACACCGCAGTTTGGGTGCGCCGCGCCGCCTGACGGCCGGCACATCGATACATCTGTTTTTCGGACCAACAGGCCGGAGCGTCGCTCGCACCAACAGTTTTGGACGCTTCGCCTTGTAGATCAGCTCCTGCAGCGGTTCTCCAGCCATATCCCGGTAAACTTTTCACCGAATCGACGCTCGCACTACTGCCCTCGCACTATTTCTTGGCCGCGTCTTTCTTTGCGTCCGCGAGTAACGCATCGCGCTTTTTTAGCACGTCGGCAAATTTTGCCTTGGCCACCAGCAGGGTGAAAGGCGCCAATGCCTTTTCGCGTCCGATGCGCTGGTTGAAGCGCATGGTGTCTTCGGCAAACGCCTTCTCGCGTTTTTCCTTGTCTTCCGGCTTTTCATTCGCCGGCGCGGAGGGCGCGCTGCGGCGCGGTTCACCTTGCAGCGCCACTTGCACGTAATAGCGCTCGCTGACGAGTCGGCCTACCTTGATCCGGTACTCGAGGCCATCGAAGGTGCTGGCGATGATTTCGCTGCCCGCCTCGAACCCGGCGTCGGTGCCGGGCGCAGCGACATTGTCGAGATCGAGCTTGGCCAGCGCATACGTGGTGCTGCTGGCACGCGATTGATCCAGTGCCGTCGCACCGGCGCCAGCCGCAGCGCCCGCCTTGCCGGCGACGGCCGGCTTGGCTGATTTGGCCGATTTGGCCGATTTGGCCGATTTGACATCGGCGCCGTCAAGTTCCCACGGCGTGTCGAGTAGCGCGCGTGCGATGCGATAGCCGCCCTCGGCTGACTTGACCTCGATCGACTGGATGTTCTCGACCACCACGCCTTCACGCGCGATCCAGTCGGTGGCGCTGCTGGTGGCCTGTTTGAGCGGATCGGCCACCGTCACCACGCGCCCAGTGTCGGACGGCAGCATCACAAAACGGCCATCGCCCTGGGCCTTGGCGGCGTCGCCCTCGGGCGCGCTCTTGAAGTACTTCTTGCCAATCCAGAGTTCGGCAAGCATCTTGCCGTCAGCAGCGGCAAACTGTACGGCGGTCGCGGCACCTTCGGCAGCACCGGGGGCGCCCAGTTGCATGCGCGCCCGGTCCTTGTCGCCGATGCCCTCGGCTTGCCCGATCTTCAGTTCAATCGCCTTGACCACCAGTTCGGTCACCTTGTCGAGGTCGGCGGGAAAGCCGGCGCGCTCGTTGATCACCCAGCGCTGGTTCTTTTTCTCCAGCGTGATGCTGGCTTCGGGTTCGCGAATCGTGATGCGCGCGACATCGGCCGCCTTCAGTTGCGGCAGCAGCGGCTGGCCGAGTTTGGTGTCGCCTGCGACGAGGGTGGAGGCGCCCTGGTCACGCAACGCGACAATCGCACCGGCGCCCATCACGAGCGCGAGAAAACCGAAAATGATGACGACGCCCTTGTTCATGGCTGACCCCGCGCACCCGCACCCTGCAGCCGTGTGGCGCCGGCGCGGCGCTGGCGCAGCAGCGCGACGCCGATGCCGAATAGCGCCACCAGCAGCGGCACCACGGCGATGTTGGCAACCTTGGTCCAGAACTGCAGGGCCTCGGCGTCCTGGCGCAAATTCTTGCGCAGTTCCTTCAGCTCGCGCCGCGTGTCGAGCGTGCGCTTCTTGAAGCGCTCCACCTCCGCCTGTTGCGCAGGGGTGAGAATCTGCGCCGATTTCTGCGCGCCGGACTGCTTCTGCAGGGCCTGCATTTTTTCCTGGGTGGCGACCAGGTCGTCCTCGAGCGACTTGATCTTGCTGAAGTATTGCTTCTGCGCATCGGCTTCCATTTCACGCACCACCGTCAGCGGACGGAAGATCGACTGGCGCGTGCGCAGCGAAGAGAGGTCGTCGCCGGCTGCCGCCTGCTCGACCAGGCCTTGTGCAAACGCCAGGTTGCCATTGGACGGAACCACCACGCGCTGGCCAAAAACATTCTGCACTTCGACGGCGGCGCCGTCGGCAAGCATGTCGGCGTCGGCCACCAGGACCACACTATTTTCAGCGGCCGATTCCTTCAGCTGCGCAGCCGCTACTGGTTTCACATCTGCTGCGGCCGCGGGTTTGGCCGTGCCGCCGGCAGCCGGATCCGCCGGTTGACCTTCGGCAAACGCGGTCTTGAACTTGCCCGTCAGGCGTACCGCCAGCGGCAGGCTCTGGTTGAGCGGCACAAAGCCTTTCATCGCGGTATCGCCCGAAAGGGAAGCGACGATGCCGTCGATCATCATGGTGTTGCTCGATGAGCGGATCAGGTCACTGACTTTCAATCCTTCGGCCGGCTTGATGTCAAATACGCCGGCGAAGGCGAGCAGCAGCGTATCGATCTGGCCGAGCGCCACGTCGTCACGATTGAAGGCCTTGCGGTTCAGGGTAAGCACCGTGGGCGTGGTGCGCTGGCCGCTGCCCGAGGCGTAGTTGATGTCAGCCAGCACCTTGCCCGGCTCCATGCCGACCCCCCAGGCCTTGAACAGGCGCGGCAGGCTTGATTGCCCGGCCTGCCCGCTCGCCATCGGCATCATCGGGTTGGGCTGCTGGTCGAAGTACATGTGCGGGTCAACGAATGCGATCAACTTGCCGCCACGCAGCACGAACTGGTCGAGCGCATATTCGGCGCGCTCGGAAATGTCACGCGGCTGGATCAGCAAAACGGTCTTGATCGCAGGATCGATGCTCGCGACATCGAGGCCGAGCGTCTTCACATCGAAGTCACGTTTGAGTTCGGATGCCAATGCCCACGCCTCGGTGGGTTGGACATTTTGCCGGGCCATCGGGTTGAACGGCGCGCCCATCACCGGCAGCGCGCTCATCACGCCGAGCACCGGCTTCTCAACTACCGCCACCCGCATGATGGCGCGGATCAAGTCATATTCGAGCAGGCGTTCACGCTGTGCACTCAGGGCGGAAATCGCCTGTTTGCGATCGAGTTTGGAGATCGACAGGCCAAGGTAGAACTGCACGCCGGTGGTCAGCGTCTGCGGCTCGACGCCATCGAGTTGCGCGGCGTCTTCTTCGTCCGAGTCGGGCTTCGGGTTGAATTTTTCAATCACCAGATTGCTGCCGGCCACCGCCTTGAATTCGCGCAGCAGGTCTTCGACATTTTTGGCGAAAGTCTTGAGCTGCACCGGCATGGCGGCGTCACCCTGCGAGATATAGAGCCGCACCTTGACCGGTGCGTCGAGCCGGGCGAGCGCCTTGCGCGTGCCCTCGGAGAGCGTATAGAGCTTGCCCTGGGTGAAGTCGGCGCGCACGGCGGTGCGGCCGGCCAGGAAATTGAACGCGACCAGCAGCACCGCCAGCGCTGCGAGGCCGGCCGCGGAGTAGATCAGGGCTTCGTGTTTTTTCATGGCATGCGTGATGGCTTGCATCGGAACGTTCGGTTTCGCCTTGGGCGCAGGTGCGGGTGCCGGTGTGAGTGCGGGTGCCGTCACAGGCGTGGTTTCCGGCTGATTCTCGGTGCTCATCCGGCCCTCCGGTTGCGCAAGATGGTGGCGGTGGCGAACAGCGCAAAGGCGATGATCGAGACAAAAAACAGCAGGTCACGCGAATCGACCACGCCGCGCTGGAACCCCTCGAAATGGGTCATCACCGAAAACGCCGCCACGGTGTCGATCAGCGCCGGGCTGGCCCAGCGCGTGAGCATGTCGGTCACCGGGCTGAACCCCGCGAGAATCAAAAACAAACACAGCACCACCGAGACGATGAAGGCCACCACCTGGTTGCGCGTGAGGGCCGAGGTCATCGAGGTAATCGCCAGGTAAGCACCGGCGAGGAAGAAGCTGCCCAGGTAGCCGGCAAATATTTGCCCGTTGTCGGGCGAACCCAACCAATTGACCGTGAGCACCACCGGGAAAGTCAGCAGCAGCGCGATGCCGAGAAAAATCCACGAAGCGAGAAACTTGGCGACGATCGCTTCCCACGGGTTGATCGGCATCGTGAGCAGCAATTCGAGCGTCCCGGCACGGCGCTCCTCGGCCCACAGGCGCATGCCCACCGCCGGCACCAGCACCAGGTAGAGCCACGGGTGCCAGGTGAAGAACGATGCGAGGCCGGCCTCACCGCGCTCGAAAAATGCGCCGACGGTAAAGGTAAAAAAGCCGGTCAGCAGCAGAAAGATCACCAGGAACACATAGGCCACCGGTGAGCCGAAGAAAGAGCCGAGCTCGCGCTTGGCAATCGCGCGGATGTGATGAAAAGCAGTCGTGTTCATGCGCGCACCGTGTCGGAAACCGTAAGCTTGCGGAATACTTCGTCGAGATGGCCTTCTTCGGCGTGCAGCTCGGCCACCTGCCAGTGCTCGCGCGCGGCCAGCTCCATCAGCGCGCGCGCCAGCGCCGCACCGGCCGTTTTGTCTTTGGGCGACACGCGGACTTTGCCGCCCACGGCCTCGACCGCGGAGGCCTCCGCCAACGTGGCGCAGGCGGCTTGCACGGCCGTGACTTCTGGCCCGGTCACCTGCAGCGTGACCCGGCCAGCCGACTGCGACATGGCTTTGAGCGATGCCGGCGTACCGTTGGCGACCATGCGCCCGCGATCGATGATCATGGCGCGGGTGCAGGCGGCATCGACTTCTTCAAGGATGTGGGTGGAAAATATCACCGCCTTGGTCTTGCCCATTTCGCGGATCAGGTTGCGCACTTCGTGCTTCTGGTTCGGGTCGAGTCCATCGGTCGGCTCGTCCATGATCAGCACTTCCGGATCATGGATCAGAGACTGCGCCAAGCAGGTGCGATGGCGGTAACCCTTCGACAGCGTTTCGATCGACTGATACAGCACACTATCGAGGAAGCAGCGCTCCACCACCCGGTGCACCGCGCGTTTCTTCGCATCGCCGGCCAGGCCGCGCAATTCAGCGATGAACAACAGAAAGCCGTTGACCGTCATGTCCGGGTACGAGGCGGCGCTCTCGGGCAGGTAACCCATCAGGCGCTTGGCCGCCAGCGGCGCGTCGGCGATGTCATGCCCGCCGATGCGGATGCGCCCGGCGCTAGCCGGCAAAAAGCCGGTAATCATGCGCATGGCGGTGGACTTGCCCGCGCCGTTGGGACCGAGGAATCCGAGCACTTCGCCGCGCTCGACGCTGAAACTGAGGTCATCGACCACACGGCGCTGGCCGAATGATTTGGTGAGGTGTTCGATCTGGATCATCGGATACTCATTTGCGTTGAAATGGTCAAACAGAAAATGCGGCAGGCGGTCCGGGCACCGTACGCGCCTTGCAGGAACAGGATGGACCGTGAAATATGTGCAGCCCGGAAAAATTCAAACGTTGCCGGCCGGCACGCGCCCAAACACCCCGGTACTGCCGTGGGAACCGCTTGCGCCAATGGTTCAGACACTCTCGCCGGGTCCGGCAGGGACGCGGCACACACTTTTCACGGCCGCCGCATTATGCCTTGTCTGGCGGCGCTGCTGCCGGCGGCAATGGCGCCGCCGCCGCGGTCTTGCCACGCGCCCCAAGGTACTGGTCGATGCGGGTCAGTTCACCTCAGTCCATCTTCGCGCCGGCATCCCTGACGATCTGGCGCCACTTCGCCAGTTCAGCCTGCACGTAGCGGCCAAATTCGTCGGGGGCCTGGGTTTTGCGCAAGTCCACGCCCTGCTCTTCGGCGCGCGCCCTGACATCGGGCTCGCGCATGATGCGGTTCAACTCTGCATTGAGCCGGATGATGACCTGTTGCGGCGTGCCGGCCGGCGCCCAGAAGCCGAACCAGCCGGTCACATCGTAGGCCGGCAGGCCGGCTTCGATCATGGTCGGCACGTTCGGCAGGCTGGCGACGCGCGCGGTGCCGGTCACCGCGAGTGCGCGCAGCGTGCCGGCCTTGATGTGCGGCTGCATCGCGATGATGTTGTCGAACATGAAGGCGACGCGCCCGGCCAGCAGGTCGGTGAGGCCCGGCACGTTGGACTTGTAGGGAATGTGCGTGATCTCGACCCCGGCCAATTGCGTGAAGAGCGCGCCGCACAAGTGGCTGGTGGTGCCGTTGCCCGACGACGCGTAGTCGTATTTTTTCGGATTGGCGCGCGCGTTGCCGATCAATTCGCCTACCGTATTGGCGGCAACGCCGGGGTGTACCGTCATCACGAACGGCGTGGTGCCGGCGCGCGCCAGGGGCTCGAAATCCTTCACCGCGTCGTACGCCATCCTGGCATACAGGTTGGGGGATATCGCGTGGGTGCTGATGCTGCCGAGCAAGATGGTGTAGCCGTCAGCCGGCGCGCGCGCCACCGCCGTGGATCCGAGCGTGCCGCCGGCGCCGGGCCGGTTGTCGACCACCACCGGCACCTTGAGGGACTCGGCAAGGTGCTGCGCAAACATGCGCGCCATCACGTCGGTGCCGCCTCCGGCAGCGAACGGCACCACGATGCGGATCGGCTGCTCCGGGTAGTCCGCCGCGGCAATCGACGCCGCCAAGGACAGCAACAGGGCACACAGCAGTTTGGGCATGGCGGCAATCCATGGGGGACGGTCGGGCCAGTCTAGCAGCGTTGCCACACTGCGCGCTGTTTGACTCCGGAACGCGCCACAGGGATACTTGACACCCAACCCTTGCAACGATTTTCAGAAAGGCTGTCATGCGCAATGCCCCGAAACCGATTGCCAGCCTGGCCGTCGCGGTGAGTCTGGGCTTGTATAGCGGCGCCTGCCTGTCCATGGTCACTTACGAAGACCAGAAACTGATGGAAGCGGCGGGCTGCGACGAGATCGTCAAGGAGTACCGCAATTTCTCGGCCGCCGAGAAAAAGCTCGCCGAGGAAATCCGCCAGGCCAGCAACAGCACGACCGCGGGCAACGTGCTCGGCGTGGTGTGGCTGCCGGAAAGCGGCACCGAACACATTAGGATGATCCGCAGCACCTCGTGTGCCGGGCTTGAATTGGCACGAGATCCCCTCTCAGTTTGGCGCATCGCGAAACGGCAATGCCGGTAAGCTCAGGTGTCTGAATCGCACTGAATCTCCGGTGCGGAGGGAACCATCGCGACCATCACCATGGGATTGCTCGGCAGGAAAAAAGACTTCACGCACATTCCGGTGGCGCAACTGCAGCCGGGGATGCACATTTCGATGGCGGAACGGTGGTGGGACCATCCGTTTCTCCTCGGCGAGTTCACGCTCGAGAAAGAATCGCAAATTGCGGTGATCACCGGGCTTGGCATGGAGCAGGTGCTCTGGAGCCCGGATGCCTCGCGCTGCGGCCCGCGCGAGGCGGCCCAGGCCGCGCCGGTCACGCCGGTCGCACCCGAAGTGCTGTCTGCCGGTCTGGCGCAACGCAAGCTGCGCCGCGCCGAAGGCAGCCGCGCGAATGACCTGCTGCGCAGGGCCGAGCGCGACCACATGCATGCCTCGTCTGCGCTGCGCGAGGCGTTTTCGCTTGCCAAGTTCACCCCTGCAGCGGCAGTGCAAAAATCACTCGCGGTCGTCACGGAGGCGGCAGCGGCATTCGCCTCCGAAGGCGGCGTGAGCATCGTGCTGCTCTCTGATCGCGTGTCGGGCATGCGCCTGCACACCCATGCAATCAACGTCATGCTGCTCTCGCTCATGAGCGGCCGTTTTGCCCGATGGGACGAGGCAGCGCTGGCCGAACTGGGCCTCGGCGCGCTGTTTCACGACGTCGGCATGCTGCGCATCCCGGACGCCGTGCGCATGAAACCCGAATCGGAATGGACCCGGTCCGAACGCGCATACGTACAAGACCACACCGGTCTGGGTGCCAAAATGATGCTCGACGTGGCGGGGTTCGCGCGCGCCGCGCAGGCGATCGTCGCGATGCATCACGAGTGCTGGGACGGCAGCGGCTACCCGTTCGGCCTCGCTGGCGAAAAAATTCCCGCCGCCGCGCGTCACGCCGCATTGGCAAACCGCTACGATGAGCTGTGCCATCCGCAGGGCATCTCAGGGGCGATTTCGCCGTCCGAGGCGCTATCGCGGATGTACAAGATCGAACATCCCCACTTTGACCCGGAGTTGCTGACGCGATTCATCAAGGCCCTGGGCATCTACCCTCCGGGCACCCTGGTGGAACTCTCGAACGGCGCCATCGGTCTGGTCACCGGCGTCAACCGCGATCACAGCGTGCGGCCGCTGGTGACCGTCTGGCAGGACGGCACCCGCCCGGAAGACGCGCAGACGATCGACCTGACGATCGAGCCCGAACTGTCGATCACACGCGCCTTGCGCGAAAGCGACCTGCAACCCGAAGTCGCCCACTACCTGAGCCCGCGCTCGCGCACCGCCTATTTCTATGCGCGGGTAGACCCGGATTGACGCTACGCGCCGCCCCCCGAGCCGCCCGCCATGTCACCAATTAGCGTACAAACCGCCCGGTACTCCGTGCTTTCCCGGAAAGTGTTCCCGCTAAGCTGATTCGCTCGCATCGCCCCTGATTCAGGGGCGTCACACCTGTGGGGTGCAGGCATGGGGCTCTGGGGCAAGAAGAAGGAATTCACGCGCATACCGGTCGAACAGTTGCAGCCGGGCATGCACGTATCGCTGGCCGAACGCTGGTGGGACCACCCGTTTTTGCTCAACGAATTTACCCTTGAGAGCGAAGAGCAAATCCACCTGATCCGGGGCCTGGGCATGACCGGCGTGCTCTGGTGCGAAGCAGCCTCGGACAAGGGCCCGCGTGAATCTGCTGGTCCGCCGGCGCGTGATGTCTCGGGTGCCGATCTGCTGGCGCGGGCCCGCGCCAAGCGCGAGGAGCGCCGCGGCAAAGCGACTCAGGCCAGAGAGCGCACGCTCGGCGCCGAAAAAGCCTACCTGCACGCTGCATC
>CANJDH010000030.1 GCA_947473125.1 Burkholderiales bacterium | reverse complement strand
GGTATCAACGTACCGATCCCCGTGCCGATGGCGTTCTTCTCATTCGGCGGCTGGAAGGCATCGCTGTTTGGCGACTACTCCGTGCACGGCATGGATGGCGTGCGCTTCTACACGCGGCCGAAGGTGGTGACGACGCGGTGGACGACGAGTGATGTGGGTGTGAAGTTGAATATGCCGACGTTGGGGTAGTTCTAATCTGTATTCATGAAGAAATCTATTTCAGTTAGAAATTCATTTAATGCGGGAATTTCTAAGCGGTCGTCTAGGTAAATCTTCTCAAAATCTAGACGACTAACCAAAGCCTCGACTTCATCCTTTCGCTTTCGGTATCTCGCTCCTACTGACTTGCAGACCTCATCCAAAACCCCAGCCGGATGTGGAATCTTCTCTACATCTTTGCTGACTAGGTCGATACCAAAAGTGGCTTTAATGAAATCGGCGGTGAGGCTAACTGCAACGCTAAATTTGTTCTTTATCATTCTGCTAAGAACTTGTGAAATGTATCCGGTTTGCGTCAGTTGATATTTCGCACTACCTAATAGCTTTCCGCCTTGGCTAAGTGTTTCGAAATGCAATTGATTTACCGGTGGCCGCGAGCCGCCGTTTGTGATTTGATGAACAAGCCAAACTAGGTTTCCATTCGGAAGAATTGAGAGACCGGAATCGTTGTCAAAGTCGAGCGAATCGATTTCTCTCTTCCATTCAATCTTGCCAGAGGAAGAAACCTTGGCAAGAACCGCTCCCGCACCCTTTTCGTCGGAAAAGATGGATCCTTGCATCAACGTTCCACCATCCACTGTCGGGGTGAGTTCTCTCCATGAAACCTGGTCTCCTGGAATGCGCCATTGTCGTTGACCGGTAGTAGACCGATGGTCGACGTAAGAAGTGGCACGAGCATTGACCGGATCTCCAATCCCCGAAACATAGTAGCCGCCACCTTTTGCGGCGGCCAAATCCATTACCTCGCCATAAACCTTGTCCCCCAGCTCCTCTTGCCATTCAAGTTCGCCAAAGCTTCCTGCAACTGTCCGTTCGACTGATCTTCCCGGTGCCAGAGAACCTTCGCCAGTCAGCATAAATGGTGCCCAGAAGCGGGGATGCGCATCGAACGTGGATTTGGCGTTCGCTATGGAATCAAGCATTGCTAACTGAAAAGATTCCGAAAGGTCTTTCCCACGCTCCACATGATCAAACATGGCTGTTGTAAGTTGGGTCGCAGCCGTGGAGTAAACCGGCCACTGTGAAGCGAGAACGGAGCGCGCACCTGCAAAGGTGAACGCCGAAATGAGTCCCCCAAGACCCTTGGCATTGGGAAGGCCTGAGGGCAGGGCTGTATTGCAAGCCGATAAAACAACTATGTCGGTGTCGAGAGCCATATTTGAGATTTCGCTCATGGTCAGCAGCCCGTCATTGTCTGCGTCACCCTCTGATCCGGGTGTCAGTACAAGTGCTGGCTCTGCAATGCCTTCAAATTCACCGGCTACGAGTCCATGCGTCGCAAAGGAAATGACGCGAAAGTCTCTGAGGTTGTAGCCCCGTATAGCTTTTTCGGTCGCGTCATTGCCAAGGAGCTTGATCGAACCACGCTTTGCAAAATACGAGGCTACCAACGACGGCCGCATGCCGGCGATCCTGACGGTGGAAGCGCAGGAAGCATGGCTGCACGGCAGCGCCGAAGAGGCGTTTGCGTGCCTTACCCCCTACAGCGACGAGCTGACCATTGCCCACAAGGTGAGCAGTCGGGTGAATAGTCCGAAGAATAATGATGCGGGGTTGGTGGAGGAGGTCGGGGAATAGCGTCCTGCGCGGGGCGTTCACCCACTTGTCCTTGGTGAAGTGGCTTGATAAACTGTATAAAAATACAGTTTACAGGTCGAGCTCATGGCAAGCACACGGAAAACTGGAACATCGGCCAAGCCGGCTTCGTTGCATGGCTATGCGCCATTGGCGTACAATCAAACCACATTCAGGTTCATTGAACTGACCCCGTTCTCGCGTGCGCGGGACGAGTATTTCGATGACGATGAATTCGCGGCGTTCCAGCGCCACCTTGCGTTCAATCCGTTAGCGGGCGATGTCATTCCCGAAACCGGCGGCGTGCGCAAGATTCGCTGGGCGCGCGAGGGCGCTGGCAAGCGCGGCGGTTTGCGGGTGATTTATTACGTACAGGATCGTCTGGGGCGCATCTGGTTGATGACGGTGTATGCCAAAAGCGCCCGCGAGAACATCGCGGTCAAGAACCTGCTGAAATTGAAGGAGTCGATCGACCATGCCCAAATTGACTGAGAAGCAATTGCGCGCGCGCGACGCAAAGCGTGATCTGAACGCCGAGATTCTGGAGGCGACGGCCGATCTGGCCAAGGGGCGCGTTGGCCGCGTGCACGTGCCGAACAAGGACGGCAGTTTTTCGGAATCCGACATTGTGAAGGCGCGCTTTGCCTCCGGCCTTTCACAGGCGCAGTTTGCCGACATGCTGGGCATTTCCAAGCGCACCTTGCAGCAGTGGGAGCAGGGGCGCCGTTCGCCCACGGGCGCTGCACGGACTTTGCTTAGAATCGTGGCCAGGCATCCGGACATGCTCAAAGAGATGGCTTGAGAGCCTCTCCCACCAACGGTTTCCAGCCTTTTCTCGCTTGAATTATCCACGGCGGTAGAATGCTGTTTCGTTTCCTGCACTCTTGACGCCATGTCAGCCAGCCCCGTCCTCGACGAACAAGCCATTGCCGACGCCTGCCGTACCTACGGTGTGCGCCGGCTGGAGTTGTTCGGCTCGGCCGTGCGCGATCCGGTGGCCGCGAATGACTTCGACTTTCTGGTTGATCTGGAAGAAGTCGAGCCCGGCAAATACGCGAAGGCGTATTTCGGTCTTCTGGAAGCTTTGCAGAAGATTACGGGCAAGCCGGTTGATCTGGTGACGGACCGGAGCATCAAGAATCCGTATTTCCGCATCAGCGTGGATCGAAGCAAACGCCTGGTCTATGCGGCTTGAGTCGCAAAAGTACCTCTTCGATGTTCTCGAGGCGGCCAATCTGATCACTGAGTTTTGCGCGAACGAATCCTATGAGCGCTACTCGGTGAGCGCCTTGCTTCGCTCCGCCGTCGAACGGCAATTTGTGATTGCCGGTGAAGCGCTCTCACAATTGGGGAAGATCGATCTGGCTACGTTTGAGCGTGTGCCAGACGCGCGCCAGATCGTCTCCTTTCGCAACCAGCTGGTGCATGGCTATCAGACCATCGACGATCTGGTGGTGTGGGGTGTCGTGATGAATGATCTGGCGAGGTTGCGTGCGGTGGTCGAGGCGTTGCTTGAAGAAGGTGAAACGCCGTGAGCGATCCAATGACAAGCGCACGCTCTCAGTAAAACTACGCAGCCCCACCCGCGTTGCTACGGACTGGTGTCAGGCGCCGCCGTGGCTTACAGTGCTGCCATGACACCTTCCCTTTCGTCGCTCGGCACGGCCCGCCGCACCTGGCTTGCCGCTGCCGCCGCCAGCACCGTTTTGCACGCCCTGCCGGCGCGGGCGCAGCGCCCAGCCAAGCCGCTGCGCATGCTGCTCAACACGAGTTTTTCCAGCCCGCAGGCCTGGCTCTGGCTGGCCCAGTCCCGCGGTTATCTGGCGGCGGAGGGCATCGAGCTGCAGCTCACGCCTGGCGCCGGGGCCTATACCGCCGCGCCGCGCATGGCTGCCGGTGATTACGATCTGGGCTATGGCGACGTCAATTCGCTGATCGAAGTTCACGCACGCGCGCCGGAGTCTGCGCCGCGCGGGGTCTACATGATGTTCAACGCTTCTCCTTCGTGCGTGCTGGTGGCGGCCGATGGGCCGATCAAGCACCCGCGGCAACTGGCCGGGCAGCGGGTGATCGGCCATGATTCGGACGTGGCGCTGCGCACCTTTGGCGCGCTGTGCCAGCACCAGCAGATGAACCCTTCGCAAACCGAGATCGCCGGCACCTGGTCCGGCATGGCGGGCATGGCCGAAGAGGTGCTGGCCGGCCGCGCAGCGGGTGCCTTCGGCTATGTGAGCACCTTTACCGGCTCGCTGGTGGCGGCCGACCCCGGCTTGCTGCGCCGCGTGCGCTTTCTGCAGTTTGCCGAGTTCGTGCCCGACCTGTACGGCAGTGTCGTGATGGCTTCGCAAAAGCTTCTGCGCGACGAGCCAGCCCTGGTGGCCGGGCTGCTGCGCGCGTTCAATCGCGGCGTGCTTGACATGCTGCGCGAACCGGAAGCCGGGCTTGAGGCCCTCGCACAAGCGGCTCCGGGCTTTCACCGTGCCGCCGAGCGCGCGCGCTTGCGCGCCACGCTGGACGTGGAAATGAGTGCTGCCTTTCCGGCCGGCACCCGGCAAACGCACATAGGCGATGTCGATGCCGCGCGGCTGGCGCGCAGCATCGCCTTGATGGTGCAAGGCAGCCGGCTGCCGCGTTCCCCGGCGCCA
Source organism: Burkholderiales bacterium (assembly GCA_947473125.1). Classification (GTDB taxonomy): domain Bacteria; phylum Pseudomonadota; class Gammaproteobacteria; order Burkholderiales; family JAEUOS01; genus CANJDH01. The sequence continues at coordinate 40,869 of CANJDH010000030.1, read as the reverse complement.
TCCGAAATTTTCACCGCCGCCCACCTGCCGGCGGCTCCACTGCGCGCACGCCCTTAAGGCCTATGGCCACACTTTTGCCCATGCACAACACTTCTGCCACCACACCGCTTGCCTCCAAGGCATTCACCCGCCGCCGCTGCCTCACCACGCTCGCCGCCGCCTGCGCCCTCGCCGGGATGGGTGATTCGCGCGCCCAGGTTGCCCCGGCATCGCGCACCCTGCGCATCCTGCTCAACACCGGGCTTTCCGGGCCGGTGGTGTTCTTTCTGGTGGCGCAGGAGCGCAACTACCTGCGTGAACAAGGGCTGGAGGTGCAATTGTCCGGCGGGCCGGGCGCGGCGGCCATGGTGCCGATGGTTCGCGATGGCGCCTACGAGGCCGGGTACGGTGACATCAGCGCACTAATCGAGCGCATTGCCCGCAGCGCCCCGGGCACCGGGCCGGTGGCGATTTTCACCACATTCAACACGGTGCCGTTCACCATTGCGGTGGATGCGCGCGGCCCGATCCGCCAGCCCGCCGATCTGATCGGCAAGCGCATCACCGGCCACGGCAGCGATGCAGCGCTGCTGACCTTTGATTTGTATGCCAACGCCGCCGGGTTCGACCCCGGCCGGGTTCAGGTAGATGGCTCCATGGGCGGCATGGGCGGTGCCGTCAGGGACATGCTGCAAGGCCGCGGTGCCGACGGCGTGTTCGGCTTTGTCAACACGTTGATTGCCTCGGCTGCACCCCTCGGCGTCGACCCTGCGGCAATTCGTTTTCTCAATTGGTCGGATGTGCTGCCCGAGATGTACGGCAACACCCTGTTCGTGACCCGCGAGACCTATCAGCGCGAACGCCCGCTGCTCGCGGGCCTGGTGCGCGCCATCAATCAGGGCCTGGCCGATACCGTGCGCGACCCGCAGGCGGCGATTGCCACTCTGCTGCGCCAGGCGCCGGGCAGCGATGCGGCGATCAATCTGCGCCGTCTGGAAGGCACGCTGGCGATCGAGATGGCCCACCCCGAGGGGCGCAGCATCGGCATCGGCGATATGGACGATCAACGTCTGCAAAAGCTGATCGAACGGCTGGTACGCGTCAAGCGCCTGCCCCGCACGCCGGCCGTCAGTGAAGTGTTCGACCGCAGCTTCCTGCCGCCGCTCGAGATGCGGGTGCGCAGCCTGGCGCGATGAAACACCGCTACAGGCTCAAGGCGACTTTGCCGGCGCAACCGCTGATGCAACCGCCGGCGCATTTACCATGCCGCTTCAGTTGAACCGCCTAGCCGTGTGGGTTCTCGCCTGGTGCCTGCTTGGCACCATCGGTGCCGTGGTACTGGCGCGCGCCGAACTGGGGCAATTGCGCGATGCGTTCGAAACCGATGCGCGCATCGTCCACCGCCTGCTCAGCCAGCGCGTGGTGCAACATGATGCGGTGTTGTCGTCACTGGCACTGTTGCAGCCACCGGCGGGCCCCGAGCCGCGCCTGTCTTCGGTGTACCCGCAAATTCTCGAGGTAAAGCGCCGCGAAGCCGGCGCGCAATGGTCTGATCAGGCCCTGGTGCAGGCTGAGGCGCGCTCGCGCGCGCTGAAGCGGCCTGAGTTGGCGAGCATGGATCTGGCCGCCGGCCGCTACGTGGTGGTCAACGCCGCTGATCCCGCCAGCTTCGCGCTGCGGCTCGACCTGCGTCAGGTGGTGCCGTGGGCGGAATGGCCGATGGATCCGCAAACCAGCTCTGTGCGTGTGCGGCTGGCGCACCTGGGACAGGAGGTCACCCTTCAGCCGGGGCAAATCGGGTCCGGCGGGTGGAGCTTCGCGTTTGAAAAACACCTGGCAGCGGAAAGCCAGCCCTTCAATGTGCTGGCCGAACGGCACGTTGGCTGGGCGGAGCTGCCCTGGCTGCGCATGCTGGCCTGGTGTGCCCTTGTGGCGGCAGCATTGGCCGCGCTGCGGGCACTGCTGGGCCAGCAGGAACAACGGCGCCGCGCTGAGGAATTGCTGCGATTGGGACAGGTGGCGCGCCTGAACCAGATGGGCGAATTGGCGGCCGGGTTGGCGCACGAACTGAACCAGCCGCTCACGGCGGTGCTGGCCAATACGCAGGCAGCGCAACGCCTCTTGGCCGAGGACCCGCCGGAACTGGAGACCGCGCGCGGCGCCATGGTGCAGGCGGCCACCCAGGCACGCCGCGCATCGGACGTGATTGCGCGCCTGCGCCGCAGCATTGATCCTTCCACCACTGCACCGCTGCAGGCGGTGAATCTGGCGGAAGCGGCCGCGGCCGCGCTGCATCTGTTGGCACCAAGGCTGCAAGGCCAGCATGTACACGCATCGGTAGACGCAGGCGAGCCGGTGCTGGTGGCGGCCGACCCGGTGGCGGTGGAGCAGATCATCCACAACCTGATAACCAATGCCATCGAGGCGATGGCAGCCACCGCCGAGGCCGGGCGCAGGCTGACCCTGGCAGTGGCTCGCGAGGGCGCACAGGGTGTGCTTTCCATCAGCGACACCGGCCCCGGGATTGCGCCCGACGCCTTGCCGCGCCTGTTTGAACCCTTCTTCAGCACCCGTGCCGGCGGGCTCGGGCTGGGCCTGAGCCTATGTGAATCGCTTGCTGCCAGAATGGGCGGGCAACTGATCGCGGGCAACCACACACCCACGGGTGCTATCTTCACACTGAGCCTGCCCCTGCAAAGCACACCGTCTTGAACAATGCGATGAACAGCGTGGAATCCTCCCTGACCCACCAACCCCTCTCACCCTTGATCCAGCTGATCGATGATGACGAGGCGGTGCGCAGCAGCCTCGCGCTGCTCATTGGCACGGTGGGGCTGCGCGTGCAAAGCTGGGCCGATCCGGTGGCCTTCCTGGAAGGCTTCGATCGCGAGAGCATTGGCGCCATCGTGCTCGATGTGCGCATGCCCGGCCTCTCCGGCCTGACGGTGCTTGAGCGTCTGGTGGCGCAAGGCGTGGACCAACCGATCATCATGCTCACCGGCCATGGCACGGTGGAGATGTGCCGCCGCGCCTTCAAGTCAGGGGCGGCCGAGTTTCTGGAAAAGCCGGTCAATGACGAAGCGCTGATCGACGCCTTGCAGCATGCGGTGCGCCAGCATGTGCGCTCGCGCCAGCGGCATCAGGCCGATCGTGCGGCCCGCGAGCGGTACGCGCAGCTCTCCGAGCGCGAGCGCGAGGTGCTGGGCCTGATCATCGAAGGCCTGACCAACAAGGAAATCGGTCGTGCGCTCGAGCTTTCTCCGCGTACCGTAGAGACGCATCGCGCGCATCTGTTTGCCAAGCTGGAAGTCGATTCGCTGGCGCACCTGATCCGCGGTTACGCCAGCCTGGTGGAGCAGCAGGACGGCAGCTCCTGAGCCACGCTGCACGTAGTTCTACGGAGCCTGCGGCGTAGCCATGCGGATGGTGCAAACAAGCCCGAATTCATAAAGTTCTCCTACGGTTAATCGAACCGGATCAAACAACTGGAGAACTTCATGCGTCGCTTTGCCACCACCCTCGTCCTGGCTGCCTGTGCAGCCGCTTCCACCGTCAACGCGCAGGCTGTGCGCACCGAGCGCAACATGTCGCTCGAGCTGGCCAACCAGCTTGCCGCTGCCACCGTGGCCGCCTGCACCGCCGGCGGCTACAACGTCACCGCCACCGTGGTGGATCGCGCCGGCACCGTGCGCGCCGTGCAGCGTGCCGACAATGCCGGCCCGCACACCGTGGCTGCCAGCTTCGGCAAGGCCTTCACCTCCGCTTCCGCCCGCAACACCACCCTGGCGATGATGGAAGGCGCGCAGAAAAATCCCGCAGCGGCCAACCTGGTCTACATTCCCGGTTTCCTCTTGGTCGGTGGCGGCGTGCCGGTCCGTGTCGGCAATGACGTGATTGGCGCGGTGGGCGTGGGTGGCGCACCCGGCGGCCATCTGGATGAACAATGCGCTGTTGCCGCGCTGGAAAAAGTCAAAGACCTGTTGAAGTAATCCGGAGATATCGCCATGCACACCCCGTATCCTGTGGTTTTCCGGCGCCCTTTCCAGCACATGAGGGGCCGGTTGTTCCTCGTCGGCCTGTCGGTGGCAGCGTGCGGGGTGTTCTTTAACCCGATCCTGACGTCCACCTCCGTTATGGCGCAGGTGCCGCCCAGTGCACCGGAAATCGCACGATTCGGCACGCTGCACGCTGCAGCGCATCGCGGCAATCTGGCCGCGATCGAGGCGGCTGCCGCTGCGAAGGCGGACCTGAACGCGCGTGACAGTTATGGCCGTACCCCGCTGCACGTGGCGGTATTCGCACGCCAGCGCGATGCAGTGCGCGCGCTGGTGAAAGGGGGCGTGAATATCAACCTCTTGGAGAACGACCGCTATGACGGCATTACCATCGCCTCTGTGGCGGATGACGAAGACACGCTGCGCCTCCTGATCGAACTCGGTGCCAGCGCCAAGCTCACCACCAGCCGCTACGACGGCACCGCCCTGATTGCCGCTGCGCATCTGGGGCACGACGGCGTGGTGCGCCAACTGATTGCGGCCGGTGCGCCGCTCGACCATGTCAACAACCTGCACTGGACCGCCGTGATTGAAGCGATTGTCCTGGGAGACGGCGGCAAGCGCCATCAGGCCACGCTGGAAGCGCTGATCAAGGCCAGGGCGAATCTGCAACTGGCAGACCGCGCCGGCAACACGCCACTCGCGCTGGCGCGCCAGCGCGGTTACCTGCCCATGGTTCGCCTGCTGGAGGCGGCGGGGGCGCGCTGACCCCGGGGCACGCAGACCACAGGCACTGGCCGGCCGGTCCGGACGCGGCGCCAGTGGGGCGTAATGCAAGCGGGCTGAGAATCGTTCCCACCATGGGTTTCCGACCTATTCCCGATGCCGCACCGTCAGCGTCGGTCGATGAACCGCACCGCCTTGGTCTGCACACCCGGCTCGTAGATGCTTAGCCCCTCGACGAACTCGACGCGCGGCCGCAGGCGTACCGCGTCCTGCACGCGCTGCACAATGTTTTCGGCCAGAACGGCGCGGTCGGCCGCACGCGTGGCCACGCGCACCACCAGGTCGTCGCCCGAGAACGGGTCGGCCGCATTGACATTCCCGACCACCACCTGCAACTCATCGACCTCGGGCAGGCCCTGCACGCTGTCGAGCAGCACGGCGATGTTGACCAGCGCGCCCTTGATCTTGACGAGGTCGCCGCTGCGCGCCACCGGGCCGACGACGCGGTCGCCGTGCCGGCCGCAATGCAGGCAGGGGCTGCGCTCGAGCGACACCGTGTCGCCCACCAGAAAGCGGATCAGCACCGTGCCGCGCCGGTCGAGGTGGGTCACGGCCAGCGAACCGCGCGTGCCGTCGGGCAGCGGCCGGCCGGTGTCGGGGTCGACTACCTCGTGATACTGGATTTCCGGCGCCGGGTTGTGCCAGCTGCCTTCTTCATGACACTGCGCAAAGGCGCCAAGTTCTGTCGAGCCGTAGCGGTCAAACACGGTGGTGCCGCACGCCTTCAAGGCGGTGAGGCAGCGGCGCAGTTCGTCGCGCATCGCCGGGCTGGAGGCCTCGCCGGTGATGGCACACATGCGCACGCTGGAAAAGTCGGCCTGCAATTCGATGGCGCGTAGCAGCACGCGCCGCACAAAGCTCGGCACGCCCCACAAGATGCTGGCGCGGTGGCGCTCGACGCTGCGCACCGCGTAGTCGAGCGGCCGCTGCACCTCGAAGGGGCCGAGCGGCGCACCCGGCAGGGCGGCGAAGATGGCGGCACCGGCGGCATAGGCATTGGTGGCCGAGCGCACGAAGGCGCCCATCGGCGCGGCCGTCAGCGGGAACAGATTGGCGATCACGTCGTCGGCACCGATGCCGGAGATCTCGGCGACACGGCGCGACTGGAACAGGTAGGCGTGGTAATCGTGAGTGGTGTTGTAGACCGGCGTCGGCTCGGCGGTGCTGCCACTGGTGTAGATCACCTCCCACAACACGCGTTCGTGCAGCGGCAGGTCCGGCAACTGCAGGCGGAAGCTCTCGGGGTCGGCCATCAGGTCGCGCTTGGGCGTCAGCGGCAGGCGCGCCAGGTCGTCCAGGGTTTGAATCGAGGCGATGTCGATGCCGGCCTGGGCCCAGACGCGACGGTAGTAGGGGTGGCCGCGCGCGCACAGCGCCAGCATGGCGCGCAGGCGTTCCGCCTGAAACGCCGCGATCGATGCGGCAGATTCGCGCAACAGGTCTCTCAAGGCAGGCTTCTCACCGCAGAGGCGTCAAGGCAGGGCTGTCACGGCAACAGGCGCCGGCGCAGCAGCGTGACCTTGTCGTTCTGGAACACCAGCTCGTCGCGCTGGTTGAACACATGGTCGCGAAACGTGATGATGCCGCGCCCGGGGTCGGAGGTCGGCTTCTTCTCGAGCACCTCGACCTCGGTACGGATCGTGTCGCCGGGGCGCACCGGCGCGAGAAAGCGCGCACGCTCGATCGCCAGCAGGCCCAGCACCGATTCGGAAAACAGGTGGCCGGTCATCGCGGTCGAGAACGACATGATCAGGTGGCTCGGACAGATGCGCCCGCCGTAGGCAGTGGCTTTGCCGGCGTCTTCGTCGAGGAATAGCGGCACCTCGTAGCGCACCAGCCTGCAAAAGGCAAGGTGGTCTTCGAGCGTGATCAGGCGGCTTAGCGTCGGGTAGCGTGCACCGAGCTCGAAATCGTCCCAGTCGCGGCTGTGCAGGGCGGGCTTCACAGCGTCTGTCAAGCCTCAGCCCGCCGGGTCGCGCAGCACCGCCACCGCGGAGATCTCGATCAAGGCATCCTTGCGCAACAGGCCCGCCACCAGTACGCCGGCGGAAGTCGGCTGCGCGCTGGTGAAAAACTCGCGGCGCACCGCGGCGGTGGCGCGGTAGTTCTCGGTGGTGGTGAAAAAGTCGTGGGTCTGGACGATGTCGTTGCAGCTGCCGCCGATCGAGTTGAGCAGATTTTCGAACTTGCGGAAAATCTGCCGGGTCTGCTCGGCGATGTCGCCCGGGGCGGTGATGACGCCGTTGTCGTCGGTGCCGGTGGTACCGGACAGCCAGACCATGTTGCCGACGCGCGTCGCCGGCACATAGGTGTAGTGGGCCGGCCAGGGCTTGCCGCCGGTGACGGGGCCGCGAATCGCGCTCATGGGGTTTCCTTCGAAGGGGCGCTGGAGTTCGCGCCGGTGGTGGGCTTGGGCATGACGCGGTAGAGGTGAAAGCCTTCGAGCAGGCGCTCGCCGCGCTGGTTGACGAGGCTGGTGGCGACGCGGCAAAAGCGCCGGTGACCTTCGTCCCAGATTTTTTCGATCACGAACATTGGCTTGATGGTGTCGCCGACCACCGCGGGCTTGAGATAAGTGCAGCCCTGCTCGACGAACACGAAGCCGTCGAGCCGGTCGCGCGCCGACGAGGCGCCCAGGGCGGTCATCGAGGCCAGCAGCAGGCCGTGCGCGAGCGGCTTGCCAAAGCGCGTCTGCTTCGCGTATTCGACGTCGTAATGGACCGGATGGGTGTCGCCGGTGACGCCGGAGAACAGCAGGAAATGCGCGTCGGTGAGGGTCTTGGACGGACCTTCGAAGGTGTCGCCGGGTTGGAGGTTCATGCGGTGCTTTCGCGGGCTCTGCAGGTGTTGTGGCGATTGTGGGCGCGCTTCTTGCTGCTTCTTGCTGCTTCTTGCGTTGCGGTTCCTGCTCGACCTGATCATACAATAGGCACACACACATCGACCCCCGCACCGGCCTGCACCGGGCGGAAAACCTCCATCAAAGGTGTTCACATGAACCAATGCATGACACGCAGCACGTTGCGGCGCGCCGCCTGCACCACGCTGGCGCTACTGGGCCTGGCCGGGTGGGGCGCGCCGGCGCTGGCGCAGAAGTATCCGGACCATCCGGTGCGGGTGGTGAACACTTTCCCTGCCGGGGGCTCGGGCGACGCGGTGCTGCGCATCGTGATGGAGAAGGTCGGCATCGCGCTCGGCCAGAACTTCGTGGTCGACACACGCACCGGCGCCGCCGGGGCGATCGGCACCAGCAACATCGCGACCTCGCCGGCCGATGGCTACTCGCTGCTGCTTGGCACGGCCAGCACCTTCGGCACCAACTCGGCGACGCAGAAGAACCTGCCCTACGACCCGGTCAAGGATTTCACGCCGATCGTGATGATCGCCACCACGCCCTACCTGTTGCTGACTCACCCGTCGGTGCCGGCCAACACCCTGGCCGAGTATGTCGCCTACGCGCGTGCCAACCCCGGCAAGCTCAACTACGGCTCGTTCGGCCTGGGCAGCTCCAACCACCTCACCTACGAACTGTTGCGCCAGGCTTCGGGCATCGACGCGGTGCATGTGCCCTACAAGGGCGGTGCGCCGCTGATTGCGGCGCTGATGGCGGGCGAGGTGCAGTCGTCGATGGACGTCTATGCCACCGCCTACCAGCACGTGCGCTCGGGCCGCTTCAAGTTGCTCGGGGTGGCGTCGGCCAAACGCTTTTCATTGATCCCCGACGTGCCGACGCTGAGGGAGCAGGGCTATCCGGTGGAAGGCGGCACGTTCTTCGCACTGCTCGGGCCGGCGAAGTTGCCCGCCCATGTGGTCGAGACACTCAATCGCGAAGTCAATCGCGCCCTGTTGCTGCCCGAGGTGCGCGACCGGCTCGCCGCGCTGGGTGCCGAAGCGGTCGGCGGCACGCCGGAACTGCTGGCCACCACGATTGCGCAGGAATTGCAGAAGTGGGCGCAACTGGTGAAGGTGCGCAACCTGAAATTTGACTGAACGGGTTTTGTTCAGTATTGCCCGGGTTCTGCGGGCCTACAGATAAATGGGCGGATTGCCGACGTTGAAAGAGAAGTAGCCGCCCGGACAAGAAGGCGGTTGCACCGTTTGTGAACGTGGCACGTAAAGGAAGCGCCATGGATCCACGTAGTGAACTAGACCTCGTCATCATCGGCGCCGGCGTCGGCGGGATCATCTGCTTGCACTACGCCCGCAAGGCCGGCCTCAACGCCGTGGTGCTGGAAAAGGAGCCGGTGACTGGCGGTCTGTGGGCGCAGTTGCCGGCGTGGCAAGACATCCAGATCAAGCCGGTCGATTGGACCCTGGGTGATCTGCCCATCGATGGGGCAGACCAACCTGATATTTTGAAGAACATTCGCGCCTGGGTCGAGAAGTTCGACCTGACTTCCGGCATCGAACTGAACACCTCCGTTACCCGTGCCGAACGCAAGGGGGATCGCTGGGAGGTGACTACGCCGGGCCGAACTTACCTCGCGAAGCACCTGGTGTCAGCCACCGGTGCGCATAACCGGCCGCTGGTGCCGCCGGTGGTGCGCGAGGCGGGCACCGTGCGCGAGCTGCACTCTTCGGCATTGCGTGATCCGAACGAGCTCACCGGCAAGGATGTGGTGATCGTCGGCGCCGGGGCCTCGGGGTTTGATTTGCTCGACCTGTGCTTCGAATACAAGGCGCGCAAGGTGATGTGGGTCTACCGCTCGGTCCACTGGATGTTGCCGACGCGCAAGCCCAAAAGCGTGGCCGGGGACATTCGCGGCCTCGCCAAACAGCAGATGCTGGGCGCCACGGTGGGTGAGATCAACCAGGCGCTCAACGCCGACCTGCGCGGCCGGTACGAGAAATTCGGGCTCATGGATATTCTGCCCGCCGAGCCCTTCGACCTTGGGGTGCACCAGCTGATTCCGGGGCGCTTTCGCATGCTGGAACACTTTGGCGAGATCGAGCGGCATCAAGGCGAGGTGGTGCGCATTGCCGGTAACCAGGTGCACTTGTCGTCCGGCGAGACATTGCAGGCTGACACCTTGCTTTGGGGCACGGGGTATGAGGCGGACTTGAGCTACTTTGCTTCGCCGGCGCTTTCCGGCATCAAGCATATCCAGCAACTGGCCAAGCGTTGCGCGTGCATCTTCCAGTATCTGGATGAACCCAATCTCTATTTCCTGGCAACGGTTCTGGAAGGCACCGGCTCCGGACCGTTTGCCTATTCGATCGGGTGCCGCTCGATCATCGCGCACATGCGCGGCAAGGCGACGTTCGACACCGTGCCCACCGGCACCAAGATCGCCCACTTCGACTTTCTGCCGTATTTTGCGGCGCGCGATCCGGAGAGCTTTCCGCCCGGCGAATGGCGCGCGCACTACGAGAAGCTGGCGCTGTCCTGGCCGGAAGAGTTGCCGCTGCCGATTCCGTAGCGCCGATTTCCTGCATAATTTCCGCTCCATTCCCCGCCGGAGCCTTCACATGTTTCACATCGCCTCGCAGCGCCTTGTGGCGCTTGTTTTTGCGTGTCTTGCCGGCCTCGCCGGCGCCCAGACTGCCCCCGCCCCCGCCCCCGCCGAACCCTACGAGCCGCGCTCCGGCCAGCAAGGCAAAGACGTCGTGTGGGTGCCGACGCCGCAGGTGGTGGTCGACAAAATGCTTTCCATCGCCGCGACCACATCGCAAGACGTGGTGATCGACCTGGGCTCGGGCGACGGCCGCACCGTGATCACCGCGGCCAAACTGGGCGCACGCGCCCTCGGCATCGAATACAACCCGGACATGGTGGCGTATTCGCAGCGCGCCGCCGTGGCCGCCGGCATGACGGCGCGCGCCACCTTCGTCAAGGCCGACCTGTTCGAGACCAGCTTCGCCGAAGCCACGGTGCTCACCATGTTCCTGCTGCCGGACATCAACCTGAAGCTGCGGCCGAAAATCCTCGACCTGAAGCCGGGCACGCGCATCGTCTCCAACACCTTCACCATGGGCGACTGGAAGCCGGACGCTGAAGCTGACCTGTACGGCCAGCCCGGCTGCACCATTTCATTTTGCAAGGTGCTGCACTGGGTGGTGCCGCAGAAAGTCGAGGGCAGCTACACGGTGGCGCTGGGCGAAGTGACGCTCAAGCAGGAATTCCAGATGCTCAGCGGCACCTTGAAACAAGGCACCACGGTGTTCAGCCTCACCGGGCGCGTGTATGGCGAAGAGATCATGCTCAGTGCCGGCAGCAGGCAGTATCGCGGGCGCCTGGTAGGCGGCAAGCTGGAATTGCGCGAGGCTTGACGCCGTTGGCTACCTGCTGAAGAGGCGCTCCCACCAAGGGTTTTCAGGCTTCGGCTGGTCGCCCGCAGGGGGCTGATCCAGCGCGCAGCGTCGCCGCAGCGTCGGGGTAGCGTCGGGGTAGCGTCGGGGTAGCGTCGGGGTAGGGAGCGCGATGGCCAACCTCAGGAGAGATGCTGCACCGGTGCCAGCCCGTACACCGGCGTCGCCACTGCTTCAAAGCGCGCCTTCAGCTGCAGCGCCAGATACAGCGAGTAGTGTCGTGCCTGCATCAGGTTGCCGCCCTGAAACCACAGCCCGGGCTGTTGCGTCGGCTTCCACATGTTGCGCAGCTCGCCTTCCCACGGGCCGGGGTCGTTCGGGGTGCCGGAGCCCAGACCCCAGCATTTGCCGACTTTGTCGGCGACTTCCTGCGAAATCAGCCTGGCGGCCCAGCCGTTCATCGAGCCGTAGCCGGTGGCGTAGATGATGTGGTCGGCCGGCAGCTCGGTGCCGTCGCTGAGGGTGACCGAGTGCGGGTTGATGCGCGCAATCGACACGCCGCTCTTGAGGCCGATCTCGCCGTCGATGATGAGTTGCGAGGCGCCGACATCGATGTAATAGCCCGAGCCGCGCCGCAAATAGGCGGTGTGGATGCCCGAGGTGTCGTGGCCGAAGTGGTATTGAAATCCGACTCGCGCGAGGCCGGCGTAGAGCGCCGCATCGCGGCGCTGGATTTCGTCGTACACCGGCTTCAATGCCGCAGGCATGAGCTTGAGCGGCAGCGCGGCGGCGGTCAGGTCGGCCAGCTCGGTGGTGATGCCGGCCTTGACCGCTTCTTCCGAATACAGCGGCCCCCAGGCGAGCTGCTTGAGCATCTCGGAGCGCACCACGATGGTCGGCGAGCGCTGGATCATGGTGGCGTGCGCGCCGTGCTCCCACAGGTCGGCGCAGATGTCGTGCGCCGAGTTGTTCGAACCGAGTACGATGCAGCGGCTGCCTTCAAAGCCCACACCGCCCTGCTGCGCGCTCGAATGGCGGATCGTGCCGGCAAAGCTGTCGGCGCCGGGAATATCGGGCATGTTCGGCACGCCCGACATGCCGGTGGCCAGGATCAGCTGTTTCGGGCGCAGCGTGAGCGGGCTGCCGTTGCGGTTGACCTCTACGACCCACTCCTGCCGGGCTTCATCAAAGTGCGCACCGAGGCAGGCGCTGCCGCCCCAGTAATTCACCTCCATGATGCGCACGTACATTTCAAGCCAGTCGCCGATCTGGTCTTTCGGCGAGAACACCGGCCAGTGGTCGGGGAAGGGCAGGTAGGGCATGTGGTCGTACCAGACCGGGTCGTGCAGGCACAGCGATTTGTAGCGCTTGCGCCAGGAGTCGCCGGCACGCGCGTTTTTTTCGATCACCAGTGTCGGCACCTCGAGGCGCCGCAGGCGCGCGGCCAGCGCAATGCCGCCCTGGCCGCCGCCGACGATCAGGCAGTAGGGCTGGCGCGTGATGCCCAGTTCGGCTTGCTCTTCGTGGCGGCGCTCGAGCCAGTTTTTGCGCTGCTTGAAGGCGCCATGCACGGTGCCGGGTTCACGCGTGCCGTTGCGGCCGGTTTTCTCTTCAAAGCCCTTGAGCTCGCGCAGGGCGGTAAACAGGGTGAAGCACTTGCCGTCCTTCAGACGCAGGTAGCCGCGCCCGCGCCCGGCGGCGGTCTCGAAACTGAACCAGGCGCCGCTGACGCCGTCTTGCACGGTGGCGTTGCCGTCGAGCGCCCATTGGGCAGGCCTGGCGGCGGCGAGCACGCCGCGCAGCAGCGCGGCAATGCTGTCGCGGCCTTCGCAGGTGTGGATGTTCCAGGTGAAGGCGACAAAATCGCGCCAGAAACAGGTCTCGCCGAAGAGCGCCAGCGCGCTGTCGATGTCGACTTGCGCCAGGGCGGCGGCAAAGTCATGCAGCCAGCGCGCGGCTTGCGCGGTGGCTGCGTCAGGAGGGTTTAGTTGGGCTGAGGCCATGTTGTGTGGCGCCCATCAGGCGCTCCAGGCAGGAGGGTGCGCGGCGCCCCATCGCGAGACGGTGGGGCGCCGCCGGGCTGCTTACTTTTTGAGGCGCTCGTTCTGCGGGAACATGTTGCGCTTGGCGTCGTCGTCCATCTCGGCCTTGAAGGCATGCTTGGTCTTGAGCGCATCGGCGCGCGCCACCGCCGGGCGCGCGTTGATCAGGTCAAGCAGGCGCTTGGTGTTGGGGTAGGTGGTCCAGGTGGCGTCGCCGGTGCCCAGCACGTAGGGGATCAGGCGTGCCCAGCCCCAGAAGGCCATGTCGACGATCGAATATTCATCGCCGAGCATGTAGGTGTTGGTGGCGAGGTGGTTTTCGACGATCTTCCAGTGGCGCTGCGCTTCGAAGTCGTAGCGGTTGAGGGCATATTCCTTGGGCTCGGGCGCGGCGTGGCGAAAGTGCACCGATTGCCCCGAGAACGGGCCGATGCCGGTGGCGATGAACATCAGCCAGGAGATCATGTTGCCGCGCGCGGCGCTGGCGGCATCGGTCGGTACGAAACGCTTGGCGCGGTCGGCCAGGTACAGGAGAATGCCGTTGCTGTCGAACACGCGCACGTCGCCGTCGACGATCACCGGCACCTTGCCGTTCGGATTGATCTTGAGAAACTCGGCGCTGTGCTGCTCGCCCTTGCGGGTATCAACCGGCACGGCTTCGTAGGGCAGGCCGAGCTCTTCAAGGAGCAGGGCCACCTTCATCGGGTTCGGGGCGGCGTTGTAATAGAACTTGAGCATGGGAAAGTGCTTTCAAAGGAAGGGATGCAAGGCGGGGTGCAGGGTGCGTGTGCGGCCATGTTGCAGGCGGCGCGCTGCATTGTCGCATTGCATTGTATCGGGTAGGCCCGCGCCGGCCGGCTTAGCTGGTGGCGCCGCCGCTCGCCGGCACGGGATCGGCCGCAACCACGTCCTTGCTGGCGCCGACCCAGCCGGTTTCGGTGATGTCGACGACGATGCCGCTCGGGTCGTGGTATTTGACTTCGTAGAAGCCGCCGGTCTTGGAGACGTCGCCCATCCAGTAGGAGCCGCCTGCCGCTTCGATGGCGCGTTTGCTCTCGGGCACGTCATCGACCCAGAAGCCGAAGTGGTGCAGGCCGACAAAACCGGTGCCGCGCGCGCCGGCAGCTTCGGCCGTCTTGTAATGCAGCAGCGCCAGGCTCATCACGCCGTCGCTCAGGTACACGCCCTTGGCGTTGGTCCAGTCGGTATCGCCGACACGTTCGAGGCCGAAGGCCTGCATGTAAAAGGCGGCGGCTTTTTCGGGGTCTTCGACGGCAAGGGCGATGTGGCGCAGTTTGGCCATGGGGGTCTCCTCGATTGCGCCATTCGGCAGCGCAAGGTGCGCGGTAGCGGAAAGTGTTGCAGGAGGCGAGCATACCGCACCCGCTCGGGTGATCAGGCGAGGGCCGAAGAAGCGCGGCCACCAAGGGTTTTGGGCCATCCATGAAGAGCGGCCCGGCGTGTGCAACGGCGTCAGCCAGCATTTTTTTGCCCGCGCCAACGGCCTGACCCCGACCGAAGCACGGGTCACAGGCGAGCTGTGCCGCGCCAAGGATGTCAGCGAGGCTGCCGAGACGCTGCACATCTCGGTGAGCACGGCACGCACCCATGTGAAGAATATCCTGCACAAGACCGGAGAGCAAAACCTGCGTGCCTTGCTGCTGCGGCTCGGCATGTTGCCGCCGGTGTCATCGCGCGTCGAACTGGCGTCGCGCTCACTTCCGCAGCCCGAATCCTGACGCAGCAGTCGGGCGATGCAAAAGTCGGTTCCCGCAGAATCCGGGTTCCGCGCCAGACGGCGGGGCCGGGCGGGCGATGTGCCCCGGGCTACCGGGTTTGCGGCTACAGTGCGGTCTTTGCATAGCCACCGGCGCCGCTACCAATGTCCGCAACCCCGCCTCGCACCCTATCGCTCGCTGCCAGCGAGTTCCAGCCCAGCGAAATGTATTTCCTGCTGCGCGATTCGATTCTCCCGCGCCCGATCGCCTGGGTCTCGACGATGAGCAACGCCGGCGTCTCGAACATCGCGCCGTTCAGCTTTTTCAATGTGTGTTGCCCGTCGCCGCCGGTACTGGGCTTTTCGTGCGGGCCGCGCGGCGATAACCACAACGACCCGGAGCGCCACCCCAAGGACACGCTCCTCAACATCCGCGAAAACGGCGAGTTCGTGGTCAACCTGTCGCCCGAAGGATTGATGGACGAGATGGTCAAGAGCGCCGAAGACCTGCCGCACGACAAGAGCGAATTCGCGCATGCCGGCCTGCTTGAAGTGCCGTCCACCGTGGTAAGGCCGCCGCGCGTGGCCGGCACGCCGGTGGCCTACGAGTGCAAGCTCTACGACATCATCGACATCGGCGCCAACAAGTGGATCATGGGCAGCGTGGTGCACGTGCACATCGACGAGGCCGTGTATGCCGGCGAGCGCGACGGCAAGCGCCATCGGGTCGACCTGCTCAAGGACACGGCGACCCGCCCGCTCGGGCGCCTCGGACGTGCTTTCTATGTGCGCCTGCGCGACATCGAAACGCGGCTGCGCAAGGACGGCCCGAACTGAGAAGCGCGGCAAGGCGCACCCTGCCGGCCGGCGCGGTGGCACCGGCCCGGGCCGACGCGGGCCAGTGAGGTCGAGGCAAAGGGCGGAGTCGGGCGGAAAGTGGCGTGTTTTCGCGTGATGCCGGCAGGAGGGCACGTTTCACAATGCCGCGATGACCCTCCCGACGACGACGATTCGGATTCGGATTCGGATTCGGATTCGGATTCGGATTCGGATTCGGATTGCGCTGGCCGCGCTGATCCTGCTTAGCGCTCCCGCTGCCGCTGCCTGGGTGCAGGTCGACGCGCATGGCGGGACAGGCTTCTTTGTCGATCCGGCGACGCTGCGCCGCGCCGGCGATGTGGTGAAGGTGTGGGAGTTGGTCGATTTCAGGTCAACCCAGATGCGACCCGACCTCAAGCCTTTCCGATCGATCCGGCGGCTGGCGGAATACGATTGCCGCGATGACGTGTCGCGCCAGGTCACCTTGTCCCTGCATGCGGGCAACATGGCCCTCGGCGAGATCGTGCATGCCGACGCCGACTACGGCTTGTGGCGCGCGGTGCCGCCGGGGACCGCCGCCGAACACGTTTTGAAAATGGTGTGCGGGCGGAAATAGCCGCACTGCATGCGTACAGCCTGCCGCACCGACGACGCACCGGGTTATCGGCGACAATCTGCATTCATCCCGGTGAGACCTGTTTACGCGAATCGACCATGCCGCTTTACGAATACGCCCCCACGTCCGGCCAATGCGAGCAATGCGACGGCCGTTTTTCCGTGATGCAGCGCATGGCCGACGACAAGCTCACCCAATGCCCGACTTGCGGCCAGCCTTGCGAGCGCCAGCTCAGCGCGGTGGCGCTCGGCGGGAAATACTCGATGACCCCCGGTGCGATCGCCAGTTCCGGCATGACGCAATACAAGAAATCCGGTGACGGTACCTACGAGCGCACCGCGGGCACCGGTGGGCCGAAAAAAATATTTCGTTGAGGAGCAGACATGGCCAGGAGCGATCCACAGAATCACGCAGCCGGGGGTGACGTCGAGGCGAGCGGACGTCGCCAATTCCTCAAGCGCAGTGCGTTTGCCTCTGCGGCCATCGGTGCCGCGACACTGCCGACCGCGGCAAACGCTGCCGACGCGGCGGCCAACCTGCCGCCCAACGTACCCGAATGGATGAAAGCGCAGGGTGCGGGATTTCTCAACCCGCCCTACGGCCAGCCTTCGCCCTTCGAGAAGGGTGTGGTGCGCAAACTGCCCGACGCGCCGGCGGCGTTTCCCTCGGCGACGCGCACGCCGCTGCAAAACCTGTTCGGCACGATCACGCCCAACGGCCTGTTTTTCGAACGGCACCACGGCGGCGTGCCGGCGATCAACCCGGATGCGCACCGCCTGATGGTGCACGGCCTGGTAGACCGGCCGCTGCTGCTGTCGATGAACGACTTGATGCGCTACCCCTCGGTGTCGCGCGTGCACTACCTCGAATGCTCGGGCAACAGCGCGGCCGAGTGGTTCCGGCCGGCCGGCAAGACGGCGCAGGACATCCATGGTTTGGTCAGTTGCGCCGAGTGGACCGGCGTGCCGCTGTCGATCATCCTCGATGAAGCCGGCGTCAAGCCCGAGGGCAAGTGGCTGCTCGCCGAGGGCGCGGATGCCGCTGCGATGACACGCAGCGTGCCGCTCGACAAGGCAATGAACGATGCGCTGCTGGTGTATGCGCAAAACGGCGAGATGCTGCGCCCCGAGCAGGGCTACCCGGTGCGCCTGTTCCTGCCCGGCTTTGAAGGCAACATGAGCATCAAGTGGCTGCGCCGCATCAAGGTCGGCACCGCGCCGTTCCACACGCGCGAGGAAACGTCAAAGTATTCCGACCTGATGCCGGACGGCAGTGCGCGCCAGTTCACCTTCGTAATGGACGCAAAGTCGGTGATCACCACGCCTTCGGGCGGGCAGAAATTGTTGCAGCAGGGATTCCATGAAATCTCCGGTATTGCCTGGACTGGCAGCGGCCGGATTCGCGCCGTCGACGTGTCGGTCGATGGCGGCCGCACCTGGCGCGAGGCGACGCTCCAGGGGCCGGTGCAGAGCATGGCGCTGACGCGGTTTCGCTTGCCCTGGCGCTGGAACGGCGAGCCGGCGATCCTGCAAAGTCGCGCCACCGACGAGACCGGTTATACCCAGCCGACGCGCAGCCAACTGATTGCGGTTCGCGGGCAAAACTCGCTGTACCACTACAACGCGATCCAGAGCTGGCGCGTTGCCGCCGGCGGGGAGGTGACCAATGTCCACGCATAAGGCATTCGCCATCTGCGCCGTGGCGCTGCTGCTCGCCAGCGGCTGCACCGCGCCACAACCCGCGCCGCAATCCACGACCACGCGTTACGGCATCGGCAGCACGCCTAGCGCTGCTCAGGTCAATGCCTGGAATATCGACGTCACGCCCGATGGCGCCGGATTGCCGGCCGGATCCGGCAGCGTGGCACAGGGGCGTGCACTGTTCACGCAAAAGTGCGCGGCCTGCCATGGTGCTACCGGCACTGGCGGGCCCGGCGGCACCCTGGTGGGCGGCCAAGGCACGCTGGCCATGGCGAAACCGTTGTTGACGATCGGCAGCTTCTGGCCCTATGCCACCATCGTCTACGACTATGTCAACCGCGCCATGCCGCACGACAAGCCGCAGTCGCTCAAGCCCGACGAGGTGTACGCGCTCGCCGCGTTTCTGCTCAACCAGAACGGCGTGATCGGCGCCGACGCCGTGATGGACGCGCAGTCGTTGCCGAAAGTGGCGATGCCGAATCGCAACGGCTTCACCCAGATTGATCCGCGGCCCGACGTGAACGGCTCGCGCTGCATGCACGATTGCAAGTAAGGGTGCGCGCGTTGCGGCCTGTTGATGGCGTCGGGGGAGACATGATGAAACGTTTTATGCGGACGACGGGAGTGGCGTTGCTGGCGGCGCTGTCGGGTCTTGGCGCAACGGCGGCTGCGGCGCAAACCTACCCGGCTCGCCCGGTGAAGATCATCGCGCCGTTCGCGGCAGGCGGCCTCGCCGACGTGCTGGCGCGCAGTGTGGCCGAGCGCCTCACCAAGTCGATGGGCCAGCCCTTCGTGGTCGAAAACCGCACCGGCGCCGGCGGCAATGTCGGCGCGGAGGTGGTGTCGCGTGCCGAACCGGACGGCTACACCTTGCTGATGTCGTCGGCCGGCATCCTCACGATCAACCAGTTCCTGTACGCGAAGATGCCGTTCGATGCCGCCACTGCGTTCACACCGGTGACGGTGGTGGCCGATATGCCGATGGTGCTGGTGGTACGCAACGACGTGGCGGCGCGCGATGTGAAAGAGTTCATCAACCTCGCCAGATCGACCAGCGGCGGATTGTTCTACGGTTCACCCGGCAACGGTACCACCGGGCACCTCGGCATGGAACTGTTCATGGTGGCGGCCGGCGTCAAGCTACAGCACGTGCCCTACAAGAGCGCCGCCGAAGCGGTGCAATCGACGCTGGCCGGCCAGACCACGGCGCTGTTCGACAACCCGCCGACCATCATGGCGCAGGTCAAGGCCGGCACCCTGCGCGCCCTTGGCGTGGCGGCGAAGGAGCGTATGGCACAGTTGCCGAACGTGCCGACCATCGGTGAAGCCGGGTTGCCCGGGTTTGAAGCCTCGTCGTGGTTTGGCCTGATCGCACCGGCGAAAACCCCGAAGGCGATCGTTGATCGATTGCGTACTGAAGCGGCGGCAGCACTCAAGGATGTCGACATGCAAAACCGCTTTGCACCAAGCGGGGCCAGGCTGGTTGGCAACACGCCGGAGCAGTTTGCCACGCTCATCACCGAAGACCGGGCGCGCTGGGAAAAAGTGATCGCCGCCGCCGGGATCAGGCTCCAATAGTCGAGGCTGGCTTGAGAGACGCTCCCACCAAGGGTTTCAGGCCGATGGGTGGTGCATCATGAAGCGCCTGCTGGTGACGCTTGCGATGCTGCTTGGCGACGCCGTCGACGCTGTGTTTGTCAGCGAAGACCGCAACGGCACGGTACTGCGCCTGGCACGCGAAACTGCGAAATAGCAAAACCGGAGAGGCGCTCCCACCAACGGCACCAGGGTCATGCCAGGCCGAAACTCGCATCTACCAATGGTGCTGGCGGATGGGTTGGCGCCGGATCAGATCAGTTCAAAGCGCGCCACGATCTGGTCGGGATGCTTCGGCGGATAGCCGATCACCAACAGGCCGGACGATTCGAGCGTGAACGGCAGCTTGACGCGAAAGTGGTTGCCGCTGCCGAGGGCCACGTAAGTGCCGTTGAGGCTGGTGTCGGTGAGGACGAACACGCCGCCACGGCATTCGATCTTGGCGTGGTGGCTCGACACGAAGGCGCCTTCGTCCTGCACCACGACATGGTTCGAGGGGTGGCGCCCGAGCGTGAGCAAGGGGCGCGGCGCATTGACCACATAGGAGCGGCCCTGCAGGCTCATGACCAGTTGGTGCGCGGTTGGCGGCTGGTAGCTGCCTAGCGAGGTGTTGCGAAATTCGTTGCCGTCGAGGGCTTCGGTCCATAGCACCTCGTGCAGTTCCACCGGCTCGGTCAGGCCCTTGAGCAATTCGCGGCGCCACGGCCGCACCAGGCCGGCATCGTAGGCCGGCACCATGGCCACCGTCTGCCCGGTAGTGAGGATGCGTCCGCTGCTGGCCACTCCGGCCACCCTTGAGGCGATGTTGACGGTGTCGCCGAACAGGTCGTCCCCGGCGCGGATCACGTTGCCCGAATGAAAGCCGATGCGCAGCTTGACCTGCTCCAGGCGCGTGCCGTTGAGGGTGTCGGCCAGGCGCTGCATGTCCCGCGCAGCGGCGAATGCCGCCAGCGGTTGGCCAAACGAGCACATCAGCTCGTCGCCAATCAGTTTGACGACGGTGCCGTGGTGGTCGACGACCAGGAACTTGAGCTGATCGAAAAATTCGTCGATCAGCTCCTTGGCCACCTGGTTGCCGAGACGCGCGAACAGGTCGATCGAATCGACAATGTCGGCGAACAGCACGGTAGTCGGCAGCGTCGTGAGGCGGTTGGTTTTGCTGGCGTCGATCATTGACTAGCGTCGAGCAATTCAGGGATGTAATTTAACATATGATAAATTAGCTGTTCAGGCTGATCGCATCGGGGTACTACAAAAAAAGGCGGAGCCTGAAGCGTCGCAACCATTCTAAAAGGAGACGGAAATGGGAGCAGCCACAACCTGCCGGCACGTCGCGCAGACATCCATTTTCGCGCTTTTCGCACTTTTCGCGCTTTTCGCATTGGTCGCACTGACCGTCTCCGGACCGCTGCATGCGCAGGCGCCCGAATCGACTTATCCGTCGCGGCAGATCCGCGTGATCGTGCCGTTTCCCCCGGGCGGGCCGACCGACCTGTATGCCCGCGTGATATCGCAAAAGCTGCAGGATGCCTGGGGCCAGCCGGTGGTGGTCGAAAACCGCGTCGGCGGTACCGGCCAGGTGGGCACGGCCATGGTGCTGCAGGCGCCGGCCGACGGCTATACGCTGCTGTTCACCTCGAACAGCGCGCATGTGATCAGCCCGCTGTTGCGCAACCCGCGGCCGTTCGATGCAGTGCGCGACTTTGCTCCCGTGACCAATGCCGTCAAGTACCCGATGTACCTGTTGATCAATCCGGCCCTGCCGGCCAAGACCGTGCAGGAATTCATCGCGCTGGCCAAGGCGCGTCCTGGGCAGCTCAACTACTCAAGCGTCGGCATCGGCAGCGGCGGGCACCTCGCCTGCGAAATGTTCAACATTGCCGCCGGCACCAACATCGTCCACGTGCCCTACAAGGGCGCGGCGCCGGCGCAGGCTGCCACCATTGCCGGCGAAGCGCAGATGTTTTGCGACAGCGTCGGTAATTCACAGGCAATGGTGGCGGCCGGCAAGATGCGCGGCCTGGCGGTGTTTGCCGACAAGCGCTCGGCGCCGGTGCCCGAGGTGCCGACCATGGGCGAAACCGGCCTGCAGGGGCTCGCTGCCTACATCTGGCTGGGAATGCTGGCGCCGGCCGGCACGCCCTCTGCTATCGTCGCCAAGCTCAATGCCGAGGTCGTCAAGGCGCTGGCACAGACGGACGTGCGCGAGCGCGCGCAGAAGGGCGGCAACGAGATCGTCGCCAACACGCCCGAGCAGTTCGCGCGCGAAATGCGCGAAGAGCAGGAGATGTGGTCCAAGGTGATTCGCGAGAAAAGCATCAAGGCCGAGTGACGCGATTCGGGAGCCCGGCACAACAACAGCAAACAAGGATGGACATGAAGCAGATGACAAGCGAAGTGCGCGACGGCATGCAGATCGACTGGGATGTGCCGGTGACGATGGACGACGGCCTGGTGCTGCGCGCCGACGTGTTTCGCCCGATTGCTCCCGGTCGTTACCCGGTGCTGATCAGTTACGGCCCGTACGGCAAGGGGCTCGCCTTTCAGGAAGGCTACAAGACCGCCTGGGACCTCATGGCGCGCGACAATCCGGACGCGGTCGCGGGTACTTCGAACCGGTACGCCAACTGGGAAGTCGTCGACCCTGAAAAGTGGGTGCCGGACGATTACGTCTGCATCCGCGTCGATTCGCGCGGCGCCGGGCGCTCGCCCGGTTTTCTGCAGCACAACAATGCGCGCGAAACCCGCGACATCTATCTGTGCATCGAGTGGGCAGCGGCACAGCCCTGGAGCAACGGCAAGGTCGGCATGAACGGCATTTCGTATTTCGCCAGCAACCAGTGGCGCGCGGCGGCGGTGCAGCCGCCGCATCTCGCAGCCATTTGTGCGTGGGAAGGCTGGAATGATGCCTACCGCGAGGGGAATCGGCACGGCGGCATCGCCTGCACGTTTCGCAAGAACTGGCAGGACATGCAGGTCAAGACGGTGCAGCACGGCATGGGCACGCGCGGCCGCAAGAGCCCGGTTACCGGCGAGCTGGTCTGCGGCCCCGAAACCTTGACCGACGAGGAACTGTTCAAGAACCGCGAGGACATGTGGGGCGAAGTGCTGGTGCGCACCCTGGATGCACCGTATTACCGGGAGCGTTCTGCCGACTTGTCGAAGGTGGTGGTGCCGCTGATGACGGCTGCCAACTGGGGCGGGCAGGGCCTGCACACGCGCGGCAATTTTTCCGGCTTCACCGAGTCGGCGTCGAACCAGAAGTGGCTGGAAGTGCACGGCGGCTCGCACTGGGCGCCGTTCTACACCGACTACGGCGTCAAGCTGCAAAAGCGCTTTTTCGACCACTTCCTCAAGGGCGCGGACAACGGCTGGGATAAAGAGCCCAAGGTGCTGCTGCAAGTGCGCCACCCCGGCGAGAAATTTGTGGCGCGCCATGAGAACGAATGGCCGCTGGCGCGTACCCAGTGGACGCGTTTTCATCTCGATCCCGCAGGCATGCAATTGGCCAAAACGCCGGCGGCCGGCGCGCAGACCCTGACCTACGACATGATGGGCGACGGCGTCAGTTTCTCTATGACGGTGACCGGGGCATCGGTCGAAATCACCGGGCCGATCGCGCTGAAACTGTTCATCGAATCGTCGACCGCGGATGCCGACATCTTTGCGGTGCTGCAGGTGTTCAACCCGCAAGGCAAGGAGGTCGTGTTCCAGGGCGCACTCGATCCGCACACGCCGGTGGCGCAAGGCTGGTTGCGTGCATCGCAGCGCAAACTTGACCCGCAACGCTCGCTGCCGTATCAGCCGTACCATACCCACGACGAGAAGCAGCCACTCGAATCAGGCAAGGTTTACGAACTCGACGTGGAGATCTGGCCGACCTGCATCGTGGTGCCCACGGACTACCGCATTGTGCTGACGGTACGCGGCAAGGACTACGAATACGCCGGCGAACGGACGGTGCTGTCGAACATGAAAAACCCGATGAAGGGCTGCGGCCCGTTCGAGCACGACGACGACACCGACCGGCCGCCGGCGATTTTTGGCGGCCAGGTGACCCTGCATGCGGGCCCGGGGCGCGAATCGAGCGCGCTGCTGCCGTTTATTCCGGCGGCCTGATTCACGACAAGCTAATTGCGAGAAAGGACTCTTCCATGAAAACCGTATTGGTAGTGCGTTTCGTGCTGGCGGCGTTGGCACTGGTCTGTGCGACGCTGGTGCAGGCGCAGGGTTACCCCAACAAGCCCATCAGGATCATCATCCCGTTCCCGCCGGGCAACACCATGGACATCATGACGCGCCTGGTGGCGCCGCGACTCTCGGAGCGGCTCGGGCAGCAGGTCGTGGTCGAGAACCGTGCCGGAGCCAGCGGCATGCTCGGCCTGGACCTGGTCGCCAAGGCGGCTCCCGACGGTTACACCATCGGCGCCGGGCAGGGCGGCAACCTGGTGGTACTGCCGCATACCAGCAAGAACATTCCTTACGATGCGCTCAAGGATTTTGCGCCGGTCGCGATTTCGACCACCAACTACCAGGGCATTGTCGCGAGCACCAACGCGCCGTTCAAGACCCTGGCGGAGATGATCGCCTACGCCAAGGCGAACCCCGGTAAGCTCACCGTCGCGACCAACGGCGAAGGCGGCTTCCCGCACCTGGTGTTCGAACACCTGCGCATGATGGGTAATTTCACCTACAACCACATCCCCTACAAGGGCTCGGCGCAGATCGTCACCGACCTGGTCGGCGGCCAGGTGCAGGCCGGCATCGACGGCATCTCCGGCATCACGCCGCACATCCGCTCGGGGCGCATCACCCTGCTGGCGATCACCAACAAGACGCGCGTCAATACCTGGCCCGACACGCCGGCCGCCGGGGAAACCGTGTCGGGCTATGAATCGGGCGGCTGGTTCGGCTACGTGGCGCCAGCCGGCACGCCGCGCGACATCGTCGCCAAACTCAATGACGAAATCAACCGCGCCATGAAGCAGCCCGAGGTGGTCGAGAAACTGGTGGCGCTGGGCTTGATCGTGGTCGCCGAATCGCCGGAATACTTTGGCGAAGTCATCAAGAGCGACTACGCCAAGTACGGCAAGCTGGTGCGCGACATCGGCTTCAAACCGCAGTAACCGATTCGAAAGCAGCAAAACATGACGGCACCTGCATCTGGGGCGGCGCCCCGCTACGAGCCGTTCGGCTGGCACCACTGGCCGGACCATTTTTTCATGTCTTACCAGTTTCGCCGCGCGCTCGGCGAAACCCAGGAGGGCGGCGGCAGCGTCAGCGAATCGTTCCAGGCGGCCAGCCGCATGGTGCCCGGCGACCTCGACAGCTGGCACGACGAATGGATGCACGTCGCCAATCGCAACGACGTGCGCGGCGACGCGGCCGAAAAGGCCGGGCACATTCGTACCGCGATGAATTGCTGGTTGCGCTCGGCCGACCAGTTCCGCTCAGCGGAGTTCTGGCTGCCGGCGGACGACCCGCGGCGCCTGCCGACCTTCACGCGCTGCGAGGCGGCGAGCCAGAAATGGCTGCGCCACCTCGATCCGCCCGGTGAAGTGGTCGAAATCCCCTACGAGAACGGCAAGACCCTGCCGGCCTATTTCGTCAAGTCACCGGCCTATGGCCGGGGCGGCAACGTGAAGCAGCCGGTGCTCATTTCGGTGGGCGGCCTCGATTCGTTCAAGGACGAACTCTGGTTCATGACCGGGCGCGGCGCGGTACAGCGCGGCATTGCGGTCCTGCTGGTGGACGGCCCGGGGCAGGGCGGCGCGTTGCGCCGCCAGAACATCGTGTCGCGCCACGATTACGAAGTGCCGATCGGCCGTTGCATCGACTGGCTGGAGCAGCGTGCCGATGTCGACGCCACACGGATTGCAGTTAGTGGTTCGAGCATGGGCGGCTATTACGCCGCGCGCGCCGGGTCGAAGGAACATCGCCTTGCGGCCTGCATATCGCATGGTGCGATCTGGGACATTGCCAAGCGCTTCGCCGACCGCGGCGAGCATCACGCATTGGCCGGCCACATGAAATGGGTGCTGGGCGCGAAGACCATGACCGAGGCGGTCGAGATAGCCGCGCCATTCAAGCTCGACGGCGTGCTCGACGAAATGCGCTGCCCGTATCTGGTGCTGCATGGCGGGCACGACGTGCTCGGCGTCGAGACCGTCAAGCAGGTGCACGACTACGCGAAATCGAAGGGCATCAACGTGACGCTGCGCCTGACCGACGCCGAAGAGACCGGCGCCGAGCATTGCCAGCACGACAACCCGACCCTGGGCCAGGAAATCATGCTTGACTGGCTGACCGACATTTTCAAGATCGACCAGCGCCGGCTGGCCTTTGCGCCGGGCTGAATCCGGCGTTCCATCCTTCATTCTGGAGACAGCAGTGCCGATAGCAGACATACGTGGCGTCAAGATCCATTACCAAACGTTTGGCGATCGCGGGCCGTGGTTCGCGTTTGTCACCGGCGGGCGGCGCGGTTTCACCGAGTTCGTGCCATTGGCACAAAAGCTCGCCGCGGAAGGCTGCCGCGTGCTGTTGCATGACCGGCGCAACACGGGGGCTTCCGAAGTGGTGATCGCCGGAAACGAGGGCGAGGAGGAAATCTGGGCCGATGATCTGGTGGTCCTGCTCGGTCAGCTCAATGCGTTGCCGGCATTCATCGGCGGCACCTCGTCGGGGGCGCGCATGTCGATGCTGGTGTACCTGCGCCACCCGCAGCAGGTGCGCGGCCTGATCCTGGCGCGCATCACCGGCGGCGCCTTTGCTGCCGGCCGCCTGCCGAACATGTATTACGGCCAGTTCATCAAGGCGGCGCGCGAGGGCGGCATGGCGGCGGTGTGCGCCACCGAGCAATACCAGGAGCGCATCGCCGCGAATCCGGCGAACCGCGACAAGCTGATGGCGATGGACCCGGCCGAGTACATCCGGGTGATGGAGCATTGGCTGGCGATCTTCCTGCAGGGGCCGCGTGCTCCGGTGATGGGACTGACCGACGCACAACTTGGCTCGATCAAGGTGCCGACGCTGATCGTGCCCGGCAACGACAACACCCATGCGTCGGGCAACGGCCTGGCGGCGCACAAGCTGATTCCCGGCAGCGAGCTGTTCCAGTTGCCGATCCAGGACCAGGACGTGCCGCTGCTGCCGTTTTCGGACTGGGCGCCGCACGAACCGGCGATGGCGCGCAAGTTTGTCGCATTCATGCACCATGTTGCCGGCGCCGCTGCGCAGCAACAGTAAGGAGTCCGAAACATGTTTGTTCAAGCGAACGGCATCAACATGCATTACACCGTGGATGGCCCGGAAGGTGCCCCCTGGGTGACCTTCATCACCGGCATCGCCAACGACACCACGCTGTTTGCCGGGCAGGCACGCGCGTTGGGCGACAAGTACCGGGTGTTGCGCTACGACCTGCGCGGCCAGGGCAAAAGCGAAGCTACGCCCGGTGCGTATTCGATTGCATCGCTAGCGGCTGATCTGGTGGCGTTGTGGGATGCGCTGGGCATCCAGCGCTCGCACCTGGTGGCGCTGGGCCTCGGCGGCCCGGTGGCGATGCGCGTCGCGATCGACCATCCGGCGCGCATCATCGCCCTGCTGCCGACCTGCTGCCGGGCGCGCATGGTGCCCGACTTTGCGGCGATGTGGCAGCGGCTCATTGATACTGTGACGGCCGAGGGCGTCGAGGCGATCGTCGAGCAGACCGCGCAGCGCTGGTTTTCGGAAGATTTCAAGGCAGCGCATCCGGGCAAGCTTGACGAGGTGCGCGCGATGATCCGTGCCACCAGTAAGGAGGGCTATCTGGGCAATGTGGCAGCGTTCGTCGGGCTCGACATAGAGGACGAGATTGGCCGCATCACCGCGCCTACGCTGTTCATGGGTGGTGCGGAAGACAAAGTCGGCGGGCCGGAAGCGCTGATGCGCACGCTGGCCGCCAAAGTGCCGGGCGCATCGTATACGCCGGTACCGCAGGCTGCACATATTGCAAACCTGCAAAACGAGGCCGGCTACAACGGTATCCTGCGTGCTTTCCTCGACCAGCATTGAACATCACCCTTTGAACTTTTCCCATTGGACCGGAGACCTTCATGAAGACAATCACTGGTTTGTTCGTTGCCGCGCTAGCCATGCACGCGGCACCTTTGGTCCAGGCGCAAACCTGGCCGACCAAGACGATTCGCCTGGTGGAGCCGGCCGGACCCGGCAGCGCCGTCGACGTGTTCGCACGCAAGCTCGCCCCGGCATTGGCCGAAGTGCTCGGGCAATCCGTGGTGATCGACAACCGCCCTGGCGCCAACAGCGCGATCGGCGCGCGTGAAGTGGCGCGCGCTGCACCCGACGGCCACACCTGGCTGCACGCCAACATCAACAACTCGCTCAACGACCTGCTCAGCAACGACACCTGCTGCCGCCTCGGCGAGGGCCTGGTGCCGGTGACGCGTCTGACCAGCACGCCGCTGGTGATGGTGGTGCATCCGTCGGTTGCGGCCAACAACCTCAAGGAGTACATCGCGCTGGCCAAGGCACAGCCGCAACTGCTGACGTTTGCTTCCGGCGGTACCGGCGCGATTACGCAGTTGCTGGGTGAGAAGGTCAAGTCGGCCGCCGGCATTTCGGTGCGCGAGATTCCCTACAAGGCGATCGGCGCCGAACTGCCCGACCTGCTCGCCGGCCACGTGTCGACAGCGTACCTCGCGCCGGTGGTGGTGGCCCAGCACATTCGGTCGGGCAAGTTGCGCGCAATCGGTGTTGCCGCATCGAAGCGCTTCGGCTTTCTTCCCGATGTGCCAACCTTCGCCGAGGCAGGGCTGGCCGGGGTCGAGGCATCCGGCTGGAACGGGCTGTTTGTGCCGGCAGGCACGCCCCGCGAAGTGATCCTGCGCCTGCAAGCGGAAACCGCAAAGATCCTCGCCACGCCGGCGATGAAGGCCGACGCGATCCAGCAAGGTTATGAATACGGCGGCGAATCGCCGGAAGAATTCCTCGCTTTCATCCGCGCTGAAACGGCGAAGTGGGGCCGTGTCATCAAGGACGCCAACATCAAGCTCGAATGAGCGCCATACCTGCTATTCGCGTCACCTTGTTTTGAAGGGCAGACGCAAGCCCTAACCTCTGGAGAGAACCTCATGAACCCAATGATCGCGCGCGTCGCACTGATTCTTTCGTTCGGCATGGCTGCGGGCGCCGTGCCGTTGGCGGCACACGCCCAGGCATTCCCATCCAAACCCGTGCGTATCGTCATTCCGTTCGCACCGGGGGGCAGCACCGACGCCAACGCGCGCATCATCAACGAGAAGCTGGCCGCGTTGTGGGGGCAGCCCGTCATCATCGAGACCAAACCCGGCGCCAACACCATCATCGGTACCGACGCGGTGGCCAAGAGCCCGGGGGACGGCTACACGCTGCTCCTGACCTCGACCGCCTACGTGGTCAATCCGAGCATGTATGCCAAGCTGCCCTACGACCCGATGGGCGATTTTCAGCCGGTGACGATCGTGTCGGTGTCGCCGTTTGCCATGGTGGCAGCCGCCAACTTTCCGGCGCGGAGCATCAAGGAATTGATTGCGATCATGCGCGCCAAGCCGGGGTCGGTCTCGTTCGGCACGTCCGATTCGAGCTCGGCCTTTGCCGGCCACCTGTTCAACATGCTCGCCGGGACCGACCTGCAGAGCGTGTCCTACAAGGGGGCAGGGCCGCTGATGACCGATCTGGCCGGCGGCCACGTGCCGATCGGCATTGCGGCGGTCAGTTCGGTGCAGGGGCAGGTGAAGGCCGGCCGGGTGCGCATGCTGGGTGTCGCTTCGTCGAAACCGACCCCCTTGTTTCCGGACGCGCCGGTGATGTCGGCGGAAGTGCCGGGCTATGAGGCGATTTCGTGGTTCGGGCTGTTTGCCCCGAAGGGCACGCCGAAGGATGTGATCGCCAAGATCCAGCGCGATGTGGCCACCGTACTCAAGGACGCCGACGTGCAAAAGCGCTTTACCGATATTGGCGCCGAGCCCGGCGGGCAGACGCCCGAGGAGTTTGGCGCGCGCGTGCGCGCCGAGATGGACCTGTGGGCCAAGGTCGCCAAGTCTGCAAACATCAAACCCGAATGACAACCGCGTCTAGAGACGCAACGAGGAACGCCGCAATGGAATTCAAAAGCGAAGTACGCGACGGCATGCGCATCGATTGGGATGTGCCGGTCACCATGGACGATGGCCTGGTGCTGCGCGCCGACGTGTTCCGCCCGGTAGCAGAAGGGCGCTACCCGGTGCTGATGACCTACGGGCCGTATGGCAAGGGCGTAGCGTTCCAGGAAGGCTACAAGACCTCATGGGACATCATGTGCCGCGAGAATCCGGACGCGGTGTCGGGCACCACCAACCTGTATGCGAACTGGGAGGTGGTCGACCCCGAGAAGTGGGTGCCGGACGGGTATGTGTGCGTGCGCGTCGATTCGCGCGGCGCCGGGCGTTCGCCGGGTTACCTGTGCCACAACAACGACCGCGAGCAGAAGGACTATCACGACTGCATCGAATGGGCTGCAGTGCAACCGTGGTCCACCGGCAAGGTGGGCCTGAATGGCATTTCCTACTACGCCGCCAACCAGTGGCGCGCTGCGGCGACCCAACCGCCGCATCTTGCCGCAATCTGCGTATGGGAGGGCTGGCATGACAACTACCGCGACGGTAACCGCCATGGCGGCATCCTCTGCTCGTTCCGCAAGAACTGGCAGGACATGCAGGTCAAGACGGTGCAGCACGGCGTCGGCGCAAACGGGCGCAAGAGCCCGGTCACCGGCGAGTGGGCCTGCGGCCCCGATACGCTGACGGCTGAAGAGCTGGTGAAGAACCGCGAGAACATGGCGGGGCAACTGCTCGCCCGCGAACTCGACGGCCCCTACTATCGCGAACGCTCGGCCGACCTGTCGCGCGTCAAGGTGCCGTTGCTGTCGGCGGCCAACTGGGGCGGCCACGGCCTGCACCTGCGCGGCAATCTCGAAGGCTTCGTTGGCGCGGCCTCCAGCCAGAAGTGGCTTGAAGCGCATGGCGGCTCGCACTGGGCGCCGTTTTACACCGACTATGGCGTCAGGATGCAAAAGAAGTTCTTCGATTTCTTCCTCAAGGGCGCGGCCAACGGCTGGGACAAAGAGCCGCGGATTCGCCTGCAGATCCGCCACCCCGGCGAGACCTTTGTGGAACGCCACGAATCCGAATGGCCGCTGGCGCGCACAAAATGGACCCACTTCCATCTCGACCCGAACGGCATGCGTTTGTCGCCAACCCCGGTCACCGCGGAAGGGGCGATTACTTATGACGCTCTGGGTGATGGCGTGACATTCAAGACTGCGCCGCTTGCCGAGGCCACCGAAATTACCGGCCCGTCGGCGCTCAAGCTGTTTTTGTCGTCGTCGACCGCCGATGCCGACGTGTTTGCAGTGTTGCGCGTGTTCGATCCGCAAGGCACCGAGGTGGTGTTCCAGGGCGCGCTCGACCCGCACTCGCCGATCAGCCTGGGCTGGCTGCGCGCGTCGCATCGCAAGCTCGATGCAGTGCGCTCGCTTCCATACCGGCCGTTCCATACGCACGACGAGAAGCAACCGCTGCAGCCCGGCCAGGAAGTGGCGCTGGACGTCGAGATCTGGGCCACCTGCATCGTCGTGCCCAAGGGCTACACGATTGCCCTGACGCTGCGCGGCAAGGACTACGAATGGGACGGTCCCGCGGCAACGCTGTCGAACATGAAGCATCCGATGAAGGGTTGCGGGCCGTTCGTGCACGACGATCCCGAAGACCGGCCGGCCGGCATATTCGGCGGCAAGGTCACGCTGCACTTCGGCGGCAGCCGGTCTCCGAGCCTGTTGCTGCCGGTGATTCCAGCAGCGTAGCGCTCGACGTGAGGTGGACGGCGGCTGGAAATCCGCTCCCACCAATGGTTTCATGGCATTGCGCGTCCGTGCTGCGATGCCGTCATGGCAGGTGCGCCCCGATTGGGGCCGATTGCGGTATAACGCGTCGATGCGTCGAAAATCCCATCTGCATCTTTCCGACATCCGTGGCTACAGCCAGCTCGCGATCGACGCCACGGTAGGTGTCGCCGATCTAGTAGAGACCCTGCACCAGACGATCGTGCGCACGCCGGGCGTGCTCGGCAAACCGGTGCAGGAGCGCACCGGCGGCATCTCCGGCTTCGTCTACAAGGT
Source organism: Burkholderiales bacterium (assembly GCA_947473125.1). Lineage (GTDB taxonomy): Bacteria > Pseudomonadota > Gammaproteobacteria > Burkholderiales > JAEUOS01 > CANJDH01. The sequence goes on along the minus strand of CANJDH010000030.1, from coordinate 9,177 downwards.
GGTGCGTGGCATCACGCGCGGCGTGGGCGGCGGCATTGACCTGGTGCTGGAACGGCTGGTGCCCCTGCTCGAGTCGCGCGAGTCGACGGCCGAGCGCGAGGCGATCCTGGCGGCGCTCAATGGTGTGCTTGGCGACCATCTGGTGACGCGCAGCAATCCGCTGCGCATCGAGATGCAGCTGCGCCGCAATGGCAAGGCGCTGGCGTTGACGCCCGTTGGTCTGGCTGCGGCGCTGCCGGATGCGAACGGCAGGATCCTGTTGCGCGTGCACGGCCTGTGCATGGGTGACCGGCAGTGGCTGCGCAAAGGGCACGACCACGGTGCGCGGTTGGGCGCCGACCTGGGCGTGACCGTGATCGACGTCAACTACAACACCGGCCTGCACGTGGCGGCCAATGGTCGTGCACTGGCCGGCCTGCTCGAGGCCTTGCTGGCTGCCTGGCCGGTCCCGGTGGAACATCTCGACATGCTCGGCTACAGCATGGGTGGGCTGGTGACGCGCAGCACCTGTCGCGCCGCGTGTGAAGCCGGGCAAACCTGGTTGAAGCACCTGCGCAAGATCGTTTTTCTTGGTACGCCGCACCACGGCGCCCCGCTCGAGCGCGGCGGTAACTGGGTCAACCTGATCCTCGATGCCAGCCCCTATACGACGGCATTTTCGCGTCTTGCCAAGATCCGCAGCGCCGGCATTACCGATCTGCGCTACGGCAATTTGCTCGAGCAGGACATTGCGTCCGTTGCGTCGGACGAAGAGGATGCTATCGGCCACAAACCGGAGACATCGGCGCAATCGCGTGACCGCTTTTCACACGGCCCGGACGCGCGCCAAGTTGTGCCCCTGCCTGATGGTGTGACTTGTTATACCCTGGCCGGCGTGCTCGCAAAAGATGCCGACGACCGCAAGCGCATGATGGGCGACGGGCTGGTACCGCGCGATAGCGCGCTCGGGCAACACGCCGAGGCGCGGCGCATTCTGGCGATTCCCGAGGCACGCCAGTGGACCGGCTACGCCATGCACCACCTCGACCTGCTCGACCGCCAGGACGTATACCTGAAGCTGCGCGAGTTCCTCGCCTAGCTGCGCACGCGGCCGCGCCGCTCGACCAGCATCACGCCGATGCCGGTGAGGCAGATGATGCCCATGCCGACGAAGGTGAGGGTATCGGGCAGTTGGCCGAAGAATACCCAGCCCGACAGCGTCGCCCAGACGATCTGCAGATACACCAGCGTGGCGATGAACGATGCCGAAGACCAGTAGTAGGCGCGGATCAGGCACCACTGGCTGAGGCTGCCGGTCACGCCCATCGACGCCAGCAGGAACAGTTGCAGCGACGAGAGCTCCTTCGGCCAACCGCCCCAGACCTCCTGTAGCGGCAGGGCCAGGAGCGAGGCGGTGGTACCGACCAGCGCCGCAATGAAGATCGTCGCGATCGAGTTGTCAATCGCCGAGAGCTTGCGCGTCAGCATCTGGAAGCCGATGTTGCACAGCATTGTCAGGATGATGAAGAACACCCCGATCGGCGCCAGGTTGTTGCCCGGCCGCACGATGATCAACATGCCGATGAAGCCTAGCGCCACGCCGACCCAGCGCACCCAGGTGACTCGTTCGCCGAGCAGCGGCCCGGCCAGGACCATGACAAAAAAGGGCGTCAGGAAATTGATCGACGTAGCTTCGGCCTGCGGCAGGTAGCGCAGGCCGGTAAAAAAGAAAAATGTGAATCCGGCGAGCAGCAGGCCACGCACCAGCTGCAGGCCCGGGCGCCGGGTGCGCGTCAGATTGCGGAACACCGCCCAGCCCATCGTAGGCGCAAAAAACGCCAGCATGAACAGCGCATGCAGGCTGTGGCGCGCCAGCGTGACCAGCGGTACCCCCATCTGGCTCGCCAGCGCCTTGGCGGTGGCATCAAGAAAAGTGAACAGCACGTGCGCGCCGACCAGGAACAGGAAGGCGCGCAGCAGGTGTGGATGGGGTTGGTGCAGCGTCAGGGGGGACAACGGGAAGTTTTTTTCGGGTTTGCAGAGGGTTGTTGCGCTTGATAGTATCTGCCGTGCGAGGGGCGTGGCTGCCGGGCCATTGGGTTCAAGAACGGCTCCCACCAAGGGCTGCAGGCCGATTGTCAGAGGTCAGAGGTCAGAGGTCAGAGGTCAGAGGTCAGTGACGCAGCCGATCCAGGCGCGTCGCCTGCGCGGCATTTACCGAACCCACCGGCGCACGCCCTTGCAGAATCTCGGCCGCCTGAGCCACCGTCTCCAGCGCCTGGTGTTCAATCGCAGCCGGCGTGAGGCCTGCAAGGTGCGGCGTGGCAATCACCTTCGGGTGGCGTGCCACGGCAGGTGTCGGCATCTGGTCCGGCGCCCGGCCGACGTCCATGGCGCAGCCGCCCAGGTGGCCGCTGTCAAGGGCGCGCAGCAGCGCCGCCTCATCGACCAGGTTGCCGCGCGACGGGTTGACGAACAACGCGCCCGGTTTCATTTGTGCAAAGGCGGCATCGTTCATCAGGTTCTCGGTTTCCTCGTTCGCCACGGCCAGGCACACGACAAAATCGGCCTCGTGCAGGACCTGGTCGAGGTCGGCCTGCAGGACCGCAGGATCATCGATTGTCGCGTAGGGATCGAAAGCCATGACGCGCATGCCGAAGGCGAGGGCGAGCTTGTAAAGCGTGCGGCTGATCTGCCCGAAGCCGACCAGCCCGAGCGTCGAGCCGCGCAGCTCGCGGCCCATTGGCGCTGACGGCACGCTGCCTACATGGTAGGCCTCGGTTGACGCCGTGATGTTGCGCGCCAGGTTGATCATGGCGCCGATGGTCCATTCGCTCACCGAGGTGATGAAGCCGGCGCTGGCCTGCGTCACCAGAATGCCGTTGGCGCCGGCGGCGGCTACATCGATGTTGCGAATGTCGATGGCGCAGCGCGAGAACGCCACCAGATTGGGCAGCAGGGCAAACAGTTCCGCGGTACCCGGCGTCTGGCGATACGAAATGATCAATGCACAATCCCGGGCAGCGTCGGCCAGCTCCGGCACGGTGAGCTCACGGTCGAGAGGGTTGAAGCGCACTTCGCCGACGGCCTTGAGGCCGGCGATGGCCTTGTCGCCATAATATTTTGCGAGCGCCTCGGGCGGGTGCGTGAGGAAGATACGTTGCATGGTGTGCCTAATCCGGCAAGGCCTGGTAGGTGAGCTGGCGCATCAAGGCGCGATAGTGGCGCCGCACGTCGGGGGCGCACAGCATCAGGATGCCGATGAGTTGTTCGGCGGGGTCAATCCAGAAATAGGTGCCGTGTACGCCGGACCAATAAAACTCGCCCGGGGAGCCCGGCACCGGGTTGCGGCCGGCTTCCTTGCGCACGCAGAACCCGAGGCCGAAGCCCTGGCCGAATTCCGGGATCGGCGCAGACTCCTCGAACTGTGCGCGGGTGGCCGGGGCAAAACCGACGCCCGGCGGCAGGTGGTCGCTGGACATTAAAGCCACGGTCTTGCGCGACAGCAGGCGCACGCCGTCGAGCGTGCCGCCGTTGGCGAGCATCTGGGTGAAACGCAGGTAGTCGGGGGCGGTCGAGACCATGCCGCCGCCGCCGGACAGGAAAGCCGGCTTGATCGTGAGGTCGCGCGCCATCGGCGGGCGTTCGCCGGTACCCGGGTCGACCAGGGCCTCGGCGAGCCGGTGCGCTTCAGCGGCGGGGATGTGAAAGCCGGTGTCCTTCATGCCCAGCGGCCCGGTGATGCGCTCTGCGACAAAGGCATCGAGTGCCTGCCCCGAGACCACTTCGACCAGCCGCCCGAGCACGTCGGTCGACATGCCGTATTCAAACACGTGGCCCGGCTGATTCTGCAACGGCAACTTCGATAGCTTGGTGATGAACTCGGCGGTGGTCTGCCGCGGGTCCATCATGTCGGCGGCGCGGTACGCCTGCTTGACCAGCGAATCGCCGAACTGGCCGTAGGTGAGGCCCGAGGTGTGGCGTAACAGGTCCTGCACCGACATGTCACGCCCTGCCGCTTCCAGTTTCAGCACCGGTTTGCCGGCCGTATCGCGTGTTTCCACGCCGACCTTGAGGCCGGCCAGCTCGGGCAGGTAAGTTGAAACCGGGTTGACAAGGCGGATGCGCCCTTCTTCGGCCAGCATCATGACCGCGCACGAGACGATCGGCTTGGTCATCGAAGCGATGCGGAAGATCGCGTCCCTGGTCATCGGCAGGCCCTTGGTGCTGTCGCGCGCGCCAAGCGCCTCAAGGCAGGCAAGGTTGCCGTTGCGGGCGATCAGCACCACGGCACCGGGGATGGCGCCGCGGTCGATGTCGGCCTGGAAGGCACTGATGATGCGCGCACTGCGTTCGCGGTGCAGCAGGTTCGGGTCGAGTGGCACGGGGAGTTCCTGTGAAATGGCGCGGGCATGCACGCCGGATGGTGTGACTGGTGTAACGCACGTGCGCTGGCATTCTAGCCGCATCCGCAGCGGGCATGGCTCGGGCGCCCCACGTCGGCGATGTCAATGCGGGTGGCGCAATGCCCACATCACGTAAAGACCAAACACCAATCCTGATGCGCCGAACACCAGCGCCTGCAGGCCTATCGGCAAGGCCGGAAAGAAGGCAAACAGGAGCGCGAAGGGCGCGCCGCCGATGGCCGTGGACAGCGCGTTGTCCAGGACGCTGGTCTTGCGGCTGAACAGGCCGAGCACGTAGGAGAGGATGTCGACCGGAAACGTCATGCGCAGCAGCACCAGCGACCAGACGTGGTGCTGCGGCCGAATCAGGCGGTCGATCTGCGCATAGCGCGCCACTTTGGGGAAGCGCTTGAGCATCTGGGTTTGCATGTGCCGCGCCATTTCAAAGGACAGTACCGCGCCCGCAACCCAGCCCAGCAGCAGGATCAGGGCGGTCGGCCACGGCCCCCACAGCAGCACTGCAAACGGTACCAGCGGCAGGTTGCTGAACAAGGGGAGCACCACCGCCAGCGCCGTCGTGCCGAAGAAAATGATGAAGCCGAGATTGCCGTGTGCGCCCAGCGCGGCGCTGATGGGGGCCGCGTAGAGGTTGGTCAGGGCAAGCGCCGCCGCAAACAGGAAAACCACCCACAACAGCGATGTCGCCGAGGGCAGGAGGTCGCGCCGTGTCAGCGCAGCCTCGATCGATTCCGAGAGGTGGGTCATGGCGGAGGGTTCGGTTACAGTGTATTCCCGATCGTGCAGTGCGCCACACCCTCTATCCCTTCCCATCCATGGCTCGCGGCTATCTCCTTGCATTCGCGCTGTCGCTCGGCGTCACGGTGTCGAATTCGTTTGCGCGCTTCGCCTATGCGCTGGTGTTGCCGTCGATGCGCACCGAGCTGGACTGGAATTACGCCCAGGCCGGCTGGCTCAACACGGCCAACGCGATCGGCTATTTGCTCGGAGCGGTGCTGACGCGCCTGGTGATCCGGCGCACCGGCAATCGCAGTCTGTTCATCGGCGGCGTGCTGCTCACCGCCGTGGCGATACTGGCCACCGGTTTGACGCGCGACCTGTTCTGGCTTGGCGTGTGGCGCCTCGTGTCGGGCGTGGCAGGGGCAACGGCGTTCATCAGCGGCGGGGCGCTGTCGGGCAATGTAGTGCCGGGCCAGCCGCGCCTCGCCGCGACCACCATTGCGATCTATTTTGCCGGTGGCGGGGTGGGCTTCCTGTTGTGCGGCGTGGCGATCCCCTTGTGGCTGGATGCCGGCGGGCCCGGTGCGTGGCAGCAGGCGTGGGTCGGCATGGGGGTGGCGGGCCTGCTGATGCTGGTGGTTTGCGCATCGGCGGCGCTGCGGATTACCGAGCCCAACATCGAACCCGCCGGCGGACCGGTGCCTCACGACGGCGTGCGCCGGCTTCGGGCAGGGTTGGCGGCTTACGTGATGTTCGGCCTCGGCTACATCGGCTACATGACCTTCGTGATTGCCTGGATGCGTGATCACGGTGCGAGCACCCAACAGGTGATCGCGGTCTGGTGCACCTTCGGCGCGGCCAGCCTGCTCGGGCCGTGGTTGTGGCGCAGGCCGTTGCAGCACTGGATCCCCGGGCGCATGTTGGCGGCGGCCATGGGCCTGCTCGCGGTCGGCGCGCTGCTGCCGTTGTTGCATGCGGGCATGTTGTCGATGCTGCTCTCGGCGGCGCTGTTCGGCGCCTCCATGTGGAACATTCCCGGCTCGGTGACCAATCTGGCAAAGCGCGCACTGCCCAAACCGGCCTGGGGTTCCGCCGTAGCGACCTTCACCATTGTGTTTTCGGCCGGGCAGATCGTCGGGCCGGTGGCGACCGGCTGGCTCGCCGATGTATTCGGTTCGTTGCGCGTCGGGCTGGTGTTGTCGGTCGGGGTGCTGGCGCTCGGCGCACTCATCGCGCTGGCACAACGCGATGTCGTGGATGCTGCCGCTGCGGCAACGCGAACCTGATCCCGCACTCCAGCGGCCATGCGTGAAGACCCCGTAGCGGAACTGCCGCCGGACGAGTCGCCAGCATCGCATTGGCGCGCTGACATGGCGTGCATCGCCGTGGTGCTGTCGCTTCTGGCGGCGCTGATCGCGTTCGGATATTTCCTGCAAGGCCCGATCAAGCGTTTAGGCCCGCCGCAACGCTGCTGGGAAAACCGCGAGATCGACGGCAAGCTTTTCAAGTTCAACCCGTGTACCGGCCAGTTCAAGCTGATTGGCGATGTCGAGACAAAGGGAGCGCAGGGCAACTGAAGCGGGTGAGGCAGATGTTGCGCAGCGGCGGGGCTCCCGCTCAGTGATGATGCGCTGCCTTGGCCGGGCTATACACCTGCCATCCCAGGGGAACGGGCGCGTGTCCGGCGTGAGCATCGCCACCGGACCCTGCGTGGGCGCCGGCCTCGCCAGACGGGGCGCACATCAACACCGGCTTGATGCCACGCGCCGACAGCAGCGCTCCCCGGCTATACGCCTTGCCCTCATACAGGCACACCGGCGGCCGCATCGCACCCATCATCTCGTGCATTTTCTTCATGTCATGCGCCATCGGCTTCTCCGCAGGAGGTGCCGTGGGCTTGTCGGCCGGGGCCGGAGCCTGCGCCCACGCGGTGCTCGATAACGCCATCAACAGGATGACTTGTAACGATGTGGTCATGGCAACTCCTCGATGAAGGGACGGTGGGTCTGGTGCCGCCGATTGGCCTGCCGCCCCAGCAGCCCACAACGTAGACTGGGCGGATCTGGACGCCTGGCGGCTGGCAAAAGTGTAATGCGGCGCCATTTGGCCAGTTTGATGCACGTCAATTGGCGATGCTCCGCGGCGCGCATGCGTCGCAGCACATGGAATTGCGTACCTTTCGTGCCCGTGTTCGTCGCTAATGGCAGAAACCCTGCGCGCACAATGGGCATCACTGGCTTCACCACCCTGGAAAGGACAGCGCCATGCGCAACAATGGACCCGTCACGCAAAAGGAGCATGCGCTCCCCGAAGGCTGCGCGATCATTTCGCACACGGATGCAAAAGGCATCATTACCCACGTCAACGACGACTTTGTCGCGGCGTCCGGGTATGGCCGTCAGGAGCTGGTTGGACAGCCGCACAACATGATCCGCCACCCCGACATGCCCGCCGCAGCCTTTGCCGACATGTGGAAGACGCTCAAGGGCGGCCAGCCCTGGCGCGGCATGGTGAAAAACCGCCGCAGGGACGGCGGCTATTACTGGGTGCAGGCATCGGTCACGCCGCGCGCCGAGGGCGGCTATATCTCGGTGCGCATCCGTCCCGATCGGGCGGCTATCGCGCAGACGGAAGCACTGTATGCGCGCATGCGCGCGGGGGCATCGATCCGCCTCGTGGCAGGAGACCTGGCGCCAAACGGAATCCTGGCTTATCTGTTGTGGCGTGCAGCGCGACTCTCGATCAGCGCCAGGCTAAGCCTGCTTGGTGCCCTTGCCGTGGCCAGCGTGTTCAGCATGCTGGCATTCGGAATGGCTGAGCAGCACGACGCCTTGCTCCGGCAACAGGCGGCAGCCACACCCGGCGCGCAGGCCGCTGTCCTGACGATCAACCGTGACCTGTTGAACCGGGCGGCGCCTGCTGTGGGCGTTGCCACCCTGCTCTCGGGCTTGCTGATGCTGGTTGTGCTCATGCAGCAGCGAGCGATCCGGCGGACCCTGCGCGAGGCTGCCGGCATGGCCGATGCCATCGCGCGCGGCGATCTCCTGGCGCCCCTGCCGTGTTCGGCAGACGGTGATATTGGCCGTCTGGTCGGCAGCATGCGCATCATGCGTAACAGCCTGCATGAGCTGGTGGCATCGCTGCGCCAGAATTCGGGAGTGCTGCGCCATGCCGCAGAATCCATCACCAGCGCTATCGGTGAAGGCGCACGCAGCAGCGCCGAGCAAAGCGAAGCGGTGTCGAGCATCGCCGCTGCCGTAGAACAACTGTCGGTTTCGATCGACCAGGTCGATGAACATGCCAAGACCGCGCACTCGGTCACGGCAGCATCCAACCAGCAGACTACCGAAGGCGCGCAGGTGATCCAGGATGCAATTCTGGAGATGCGCGAAATCGCGGCGGCGGTCAACCACACGGCGGGGTCGATCCGCACACTGGAATCGCATTCCGGCCAGATCGCCAGCATCGTGCGCACGATTCGCGAGATCGCCGACCAGACCAACCTGCTCTCGCTCAACGCCGCCATAGAGGCGGCGCGTGCCGGCGAGCAGGGACGCGGCTTCGCCGTGGTTGCCGACGAAGTACGCAATCTGGCCGAGCGCACCGCGCGCTCGACCGAAGAAATCGGCGGCATGATCGACAAGGTGCTCGAAAGCACGCGCGATACCTCGCGCGAGATGACGCGCAGCGTCGAACGCGTCGGCCAGGGCGTCGAACTGGCCACGCGCGCCGATACGTCGATGACGCGGATCCGCGAAGGCATGGGCGAAGCCACTCTGGCAGTGGACGGCATCAATGCCTCGCTGAGCGAGCAGTCGGCGGCCGCGCGCGACATGGCAGGGCGCGTAGAGATGCTCGCGCGCAGCGCCGAAACCCAAACTGAATCGGCCAACCGGACCAGCGACGAGGCAAACCGGATGCGGCAACTGGCGATGGACCTCGACACGCTGGCAGGGCGCTTCCGGATCGCTTGAACCGCTAGCCCTGGCTGGCGGTCGATCAGTGAACTTGGTCGATCAGTGACCTCCTGTGCGGCAGCGGTGATGATCCGTAT
>CANJDH010000029.1 GCA_947473125.1 Burkholderiales bacterium | reverse complement strand
TAACCCCGGAAGCATCGCAAATCCATCTGGAAAAATTCAAATCGTGGACACCTCTAAATCCTTCGAAACCCGCTCCTGTATTGGCTCTCAGGCCGATACACCCTGATTTAACCGGACACTACTGATGCAATATATGCGTTACATTTCATTTGCGGATGGATTATCAAACCCCTTCAACCGATTCGAAAGCTATTTCACATGACCGTTTCACCTGGCTTCACTTCTTCAACTCGTTCAGCTCTGGGGGTTGTCTTTCTGGCCTGCGCATCTACTCTATCACTGGCGGCGACACCCGCGACAGCTCCGATGGTGCTCGAAGTCGAGGCCGGCGCCGCCTGGCAGGAAAAGAACGATGTACAGCAGCCGAACGATGCCACCGGTACCCGTTTCGGGCTCGATCGCGTAATCGGCAGCGGGCCGTTCTTCGCGCCGCGCTTTCAGCTTTCCATGGGCGTGGCACCCAAGCACGAGCTGCGCTTTGTCGTGGCGCCGCTTGGCCTGAAAGGCTCGGGCACCTTCGATCAGGCGGTCAACTTCCAGGGCCAACGCTTCGCCCCGGGCGCGGTGTCGGCCAAGTACCGCTTTGACTCGTATCGCGCGACCTGGCGCTATACCTTCAGCGAGAACGCGGACTGGACCTGGAAAGTGGGCGCCACCGCCAAAATTCGTGACGCCGAAATCACCCTGACGCAGGGCGGCACCACGTCGACCAAGGCAAATACCGGCTTTGTGCCGCTGATCCACCTGTACGGCGAACGCCGCCTCGACAATCGCTCACGCGTCACCTTTGAAGGCGATGGCCTGGCCAGCAGCCGCGGCCGTGCATTCGACCTCTCCCTGCGTTATGTACGCGACATCAATGACCGCATGTCCGGTTTCGTTGGCGTGCGCATGCTCGACGGTGGCACCAAGGGCGGCGAGTCCTACAACTTTGCGCGCTTCAACTACCTGACGGTGGGCCTGCAGTACCGCATGTAGTTGGCCGGTTGGAGCCGGCAGGCCTGGCGGAATGCCGATGTCGTTGGCGGCTTCGGTGCGCGAAGCCTTCAGCCAGGCACGGGCCGCCGATTTCGGTTCAATCGATTTTTCCGGTATCGCTGATGTGCTGTGCGATTTTGCGAAGATCGAAAAACCGCGCACGCCCAAGGGCTGGAAGCCGGCCTGAACGGTGGGGCCACGCAGCCGGCGCGTCTCATGCCGGTTCCCTGCGCAGGGCGGCAAACGATTTCATGATGTCGCGCCAGCTGACAATGCCGACCGCGACATCTTCGCTGTCCACAATCGGGATGCACGAAATGCGGTTGTTGTTGAAAATCTCGACGGCATCGTCCACCGTGGCATCCGGTGTGAGGGTCAACGGCTTGCGCGTCACGATGCGGTGCACCGGCTGGTCAAGGGTTTCGAGGTCGCGCGCGGTATAGCGGTTGGTGCCGATGTTCGGGCTGATCGCCTTGAGCAGGTCGCGGTCCGAAATGACGCCGAACAGTTTTCCTTCGTCCACAACCAGTATGTGGTGGAACTTGGCGTTGTCGAAAATATCCTTGACCACATCTAGGTGGTCATCCAGCGATACGCTGACTGGCTTGGTGCTCATGATCTGGGATATCTGCATGGCTGGTTCCGCTATGACGGGCATTGCGCTGCGTTTGTCGGGAAAAACGCGAGCTTTCACCTGCATTGTCCAGAAGCAGGGCCGGATCGATCTGTTGAACAGCGAGGTAAATGGCCCGGTTGTTCGGGGGTGGACCCGCGCGTGGCCGATCTGCCGTACGCCTATTGCGGGCGGTAGCTGGTGGTATTCTGCGCACGGAAGCGGATGTTCCGCGTCCGCCTTGACGTACAGGGAAAAGCCATGGCCAAGTTGCTTGTGATGTACAAAAAGCCCGCCGACGCGGCAGTGTTTGATGCGTACTACTTCGACAAGCACGTGCCGCTGGCCAAGACGATTCCCGGCCTGCGCGCGTACGAGGTCAATGCCGGACCGGTCGGGACCCCGCAAGGGCCTTCGGCCCTGCACCTGGTGGCGAGCCTGACGTTTGATTCAATGGAAGCGATCGGCGCCGCTTTCGCTTCAAAAGAAGGCCGGGCCACCGCGGCTGACCTGGCCAATTTTGCCAAGGCTGGCGCCGAGATGTTGATGTTTGATACCAAACCGGTTTAACCCCGGCGGGAGGGAATACCGGCCTTACCGGCGTGTTTAGCAAGCAGCGCAGGCAGTAATGCACTCGCGCCACCCGCATACGTTTTGCCTTACAAAAACTATCAAGGAGATTCTCATGCATATCAAATCTGCAATCGTATTGGCTGCCGCGCTCCTCGCAGGAACCGCAGGTGCGCAAGGCCTGGTGACGCAACGTTCGCTGTCGATGAATGCTGCGCTCGAACTGGCGCAGGCCAGCCTTGAAAAATGCCGCGCTGACGGCTACCTGGTCACGGTAACCGTGATCAACCGCCACGCCACCGTGCTGGTGACGCTGTCCGACGACGGCGTCAACCCGCACACGGTGGAAAACAGCATGCGCAAGGCTTACACCGCCTTCACCACGCGCACCCCGACGGTGGAAATGGCCAAGCGCGGCCAACCCGGGCTGGCGAGCTTCATGCTGCTAGACAAGATCACGGCGCTGGACGGCGCGCTGCCGATCTTTGCCGGCAAGGAGCTGGTCGGCGCCATCGGCATCTCGGGCGCGCCCGGCGGCGAGAAGGACACTGCCTGCGCCAACGTAGGCATGCAGAAGATCGCCAAGTATCTGGCCAACTGATCGGTCACGCGACATCCCACCGCGGCGGCGGCGCCGCTGCGGCGGGGTCAGCTTTCAGGCGCGCCCTACTTGCCGAACAGGCCTTTGACCGCGCTGCCGGCCTTGTCTAGGGCGCCGCCCATCGATTTCATCAACCCGTCAAAGCTCACCGCTGCACTCAAGCGTGCCTTGAGTGCGCCGGCGATTTCCTGACCTAGCTCGCCCGGCGTCACGCCCCCTTTGGCCTTGCCCAGGTTGCGCAGGGAGATCGTCGGCAGCTTCACCCCGATCGTCTTGCCGTTCATGAAAGCCGCGCTGGCCTCTGCCTTGGGGTTGCTGATGGTCAATTCCTCGACGATCAGTTTTTTGCCGCTCTTGTCTTTGGTGCTTTTATCCTTGGCCTTGTCGGCCGGCCCGAGGTAGTCGGCAATGTTTTTCTGAATCGCGTCGAAGTTGGTCATGCCCTCTCCCTTTTCGTAAATAATGTCGGGGGAACTGACACCGATTTTGCGGATCGTGATGACATCGCCGGTGAGCGAGGCAATGTCGAGCGCCACCTCGATTTCCGCCACCTTGAGCGCATGGCTGGTCTTGAATCCCGCCGGATTGCCGATGGTCAGACCGCGAATCACGCCACGCCCGTCGGCGGGTTTAATTTCAACCGAGCCAACCGATACCTTGGCCTTGGTCATTTCGCTGCCGTATTTTTCCACGGCGGTCTGCACCAGGCCGTCAATGTTGCGGTTCAGCCAGAACACGGCGCCTGTGGCAATCGCGATGACGAGCCCAAGGGCAATGGCAATCTTTTTCATGTGGGTTCTCCTTCAAGGTGAGAGGCGCGCGCGCCGGGCCAAGTGTAGCGAATTCCAGACCGGGCGCCAGCGGGCCAGCATTGATGTTCAGGCCGTGGCGCGTGCGGGTGCCTGGGACTTGCGGGGCTGGGCCGTTTCCTCGAGGCATTGCATCATCAATGTGGCGCTTGGCGATAGTGCGCGGGCGCGACTCCAGGTCATGCCGACCGGCCGTACCAATTTTGGCAATTCGAGCGGCAGGATGGCGATCAGACCTAGTTCCTCATAGTGCCGCGCGACCTCGCGTGACAGGCAGGCCAGCGCGTTGCTGATCTGCAGGTACATCACGATCACGTGCACCGACAGCGATTCGATCGAGTTATTGGGAATCGGCACGCCGTTGCGCTGAAACGCGTCTTCGAGCGGGTCACGCAGAAGCGATCCGGCCGGCGGCAGCACCCACGGATAGTTGCCCAGTTCCGGCCATTTGAGCTTGCGCAGCTTCGCGAGGGGATGTGACCGGCCGGCCACCACGGTGGTACGTTCCTCGAACAGAATTTTCTCCTCGAGGTCGCGCCCGGCGCCGTTATGCGGGAGCGTACCGACGATCAGGTCAAGCTTGCCGGCTCGAAGCTCGGGCAGCAGCGTATCCATGGTGCCTTCACGGATGAAGATGGTGGTGCCGGGCGCACGCTGCTTGAGCAGGGCGACGGCGCGCGGCAGCAGGGCCGGTGCCGCGGCCGGCAGCGCGCCGACTGCCGCCTTGCCAGAAGCACCCTGCATCAGGTCACGCAATTCGTCGCGCGCCTGCGCCAGGTCGCCCAGTACTGAACGTGCATGGCGGATCATGCACTCGCCGTAGGCGGTAGGGTTGACGCCGCGCGCACTGCGTTCAAACAAACTCAGTCCCAGTCCGCGTTCCAGCTCGGCGAGCGCCTTTGACACCGCCGGCTGGCTGACATTGAGGCTCGCCGCCACCTTGCCGACGTTGCGGAAATCATCCAGCGACACCAGCATTTGCAAATGCCGTGGCTTCAGGTTTGCGCGGATGTACCAATCGAGCTGTGCCATGTTGTCCCTCTGTCTGAATGCATGCCGCCCGCGCCCGTTGCACTCGTCGGCACCTGCTGAACCTATATTACTAAAAGGTAATGTCAGTAACCATAATATTCATTAGACGGTTATGTGCAGGGATGGGACTATCGTTTTCTGGCAAGTCATCGCGCATGGTGGAGTGGGGAATCCGGATGCAAGTAATCGTCATTGGCGGCGGCATCGGCGGTCTGAGTACCGCGTTGGCCTTGCACGCGGCCGGCATCCCGGTACGTGTGTTCGAGTCTGTCCCGGAAATGGCCGCTGTCGGTGTGGGCATCAACATCCAGCCCAACGCAGTGCGCGAATTGACCGAGCTGGGCTTGGGTGAGGAACTCGCGCGCAACGCGGTCGCCACGGCCGAACTGGCCTATTACTCCAAGCACGGGCAATTGATCTGGAGCGAGGCGCGCGGCATTGCCGCAGGCTATCTGTGGCCGCAATACTCGATCCACCGGGGCAGGTTGCAGATGATTCTGTACGACGCCGTGCGCTCGCGCATCGGCAGCGACAACATCCTGACCGGGCACGCGCTGCAGTCGTTCGCGCAGGACGCCGACGGCGTGACCGCCCATTTCATCGACTGGGCCACGGGCGCAAACCTTGAGTCGGCGCGCGGTGACATCCTGATCGGCGCCGACGGCATTCATTCAGCGGTGCGGCGGCACTACTATCCGAACGACGAAGTCCATTTCGGCGGCCAGTTGATGTGGCGTGCGGCGGTTGACTGGGCGCCGTTTCTCACCGGGCGTTCGATGATCATCGCCGGCCACCGCGACCAGAAGATCGTCGCCTATCCGATGCTGACCCTGCCGGACGGCCGGGTGCAAATGAACTGGATCGCCGAGCTGGGGCGTCCGGGCGCGCCGCCGCGCGAAGACTGGAATCGACGCGTCGACAAATCGGTGTTCGCCGCGCAGTTCAGTTCCTGGAAATTCGACTGGCTCGACGTGCCGGCGATGATCGACGCCACCGACGTGAGTTACGAATTCCCCAAGATCGACCGCAACCCGGTCGAACGCTGGACCTTCGGCCGTGTCACCCTGGCAGGCGATGCCGCGCACCCGATGCATCCGGTCGGCTCGCAAGCCGGATCGCAGGCGGTCGTTGACGGTCGCGTGCTGGCCTGGCACCTCGCAACCTGCAAGGATCCGCTGCAGGCGCTGCAACGCTATCAGGACGAACGCCTGCCGGCGATGCGCGACATCACACTGGGCAACCGCACCCTCGGGCCCGAAGTGGTGATGCAGATTGTCGAGGAGCGTGCTCCCGATGGATTTACCAACCTGCATGACATCCTGCCACCGGCAGAATTGGCTTCGCGTGCCGCCGAATTCAAGGAAAAGGCAGGGTTTGCAATCGAAGCACTCAACCGGCGCGCTTCATATTCGGTTCGTTAGCACCCAGGCAGGTTCACACCACCCAAAGGAGAAATGGCTCATGAAGCATGGCATATTCAAATCGCTCGTTCGTGTCGTCGGTGCTGCGCTCTTTGCGCTCGCAGCCTGCAATGCAGTCGCCCAGACCAGCGCCATCGAGCAGCGGCTGGAAAAGGCACTGCGCGATCTCGGCTTTGCCGACGGCAAGATGCCCGCGCTCAAACCGGCATTTGGCAACTATGTTGATTCAGTGCAGGTTGGCAACCTGTTGTTTCTGTCCAGCGCGGCGCCACAAAGGCCCGACGGCCAGTTCGTCAAGGGGCGTGTGCCCGACCAGGTGAACGTCGACCAGGCGGTGATCGCGGCCAAGCTCGCCTGCGTGCGCCAGGTCAACCGCATGAAACTGGTGTTGGGCGACCTCGGTCGCGTCAAGCGCATTGTCTTCGTCAAGGGCAAGGTGCTGGCGCAAGCCGACTTTACCGACCACACCAAGATTACCGACGGCTGCTCGGCATTCCTGGTCGAAGTGTTCGGCGATGCCGGCAAGCATGCGCGCACCACGGAAGGCATCATTTCCGCACCGTTTGGCGTGACCGTCGAGGTCGAGACCATCATCGAAGTCAACAATTGACGCGACTCCAATGAGCCACGCCATCGAGCCGCTGTATGTGCGCTACCAGGTTCCGGACCTGGTGCGAATGGAATCGTTTTTGCGCGATTTCGGCATGCAGACAGCGCAGCAGAGCGCGACGCAATTGTTCATGCGCGGCAGCGGCAGCACCCCCTACGTCTATGAGGCCGTTGCCGGCACTGAGGCACGCTTCCTCGGGGCCGGTTTCCGCGTCGCCGAACGCGCAGATCTCGAACGTGTGGCGGCGCTTGAAGGCTCTGGCCCGATCGAGGCAATTGACGACGCGCCCGGCGGCGGCCATCGCGTGCGCATGCGCATGGCCGACGGGTTCGAAATTGACGCGGTGCACGGAGCAGCAGTGGCAACACCGCTTGAAACGCGGGATGCCATCGCCCTCAATACCGCTCGCACCAAGCCGCGCACCAACCAGTTTGTGCGCATAGCCCAGGCGATCGCCCCGGTGACCAAGCTGGGGCACTTCGTGCTGCATGTGCGTGATCATCGCGCGGCGGTAGCCTGGCTGCACCAGCGCTTCGGCCTGATCGCCTCGGATTACATGGGCCCGCCCGGCGACCCGGATCAGGCGGCAGGTACCTTTCTGCGCGTCGATCGCGGTCAGCAAATGGTCGATCACCATTGTCTGCTGGTGCTCGGCACAGAGACGCCCGGCGTGCACCACTGTTCTTTCGAAGTCGAGGATGTCGACGCGGTCATGGCCGGGCACGACTACCTTTTGCAGCGCGGCTACACGCTCGATTGCGGTGTCGGCCGGCATCTGCTCGGCAGCCAGATATTTGACTACTGGCGCGACCCGTTCGGATTTCGCATCGAGCATTACACCGATGGCGACATGGTCAACCATTTGCACCAGCCGGCCATCTTCTCCGGCACTGCGGACGAAACGACCCAGTGGGGCGCGCGTCCGCCGAAAGATTTCTTTGAATGAACGCTGCATTGATGAGTAAGGAATGCCGACATGACGATTGAACAGATTCTCGGCCCGGACGTGGCCGAGCCCGCAGCGGGCATTGACGTCGCAATCGAAGCCGTGGCGATGCTCAACCAGGGCGGACGCCCCGCCGCAGCATGAACGCTCCCGAATCGTTTGCGCTGTCCCCCGACACGCGCGACAAGCTATCGCGTGTCGGCTCCGCCAACATTGCCAACGCGCTGCTCAAGCGCGGTTTCCGCAATGCCTACATGCTGGGCATCGCGCCGCTCTCGCCGGACCAGGAGCAGCTGGTCGGCCCGGCCTATACGCTGCGCTTCATTCCGTCGCGCGAAGACATCGACACCATGGCCAATTACAGCCGCACCGACAATTTGCACCGGCGCGCCATCGAGGAGTGTCCATCAGGCCACGTGCTCGTGATCGATACCAACGGCAGTGCGACGGCCTCATCGGCCGGTGACCTGATGGCGGCGCGCCTGCGCAAGCGCGGCGTGGCCGGGGTGGTCACCGATGGTGGTTATCGCGACACCCCCGCGATCCGCAAGACCGGCCTGCCGGCATTTCAGTATCGTTCCGCGCCCCCGGCGACGCCGATTGCCATGCACCCGGTCGAGTTGAATGGCCCGATTGGTTGCGCCGGTGTGGCGGTCTATCCCGGCGACGTGGTGGTCGGTGATGGCGAAGGTGTGGTTGTGATTCCGCGGCACCTCGTCGAGGAAGTTGCCGACGATGCCATCGATGCGGTCGAGTACGAAGCCTTTGCCGAACTGCAGATCGCCCACGGGCGGTCCATCTTTGAAGTTTTTCCTGCCACTGAAGCGAGCCGCAGGGAATACGATAGCTGGGTGGCGGCTGGCCGCCTGGTACTGGAGGAGCAGACATGACACCGAACGAAGCGATGATGAAAACCCTGGAGGTCCTGATCCGCAAGGAAGACCTGGATCCGGCCAAATGGCTCGATTTTCCCGACTATGGCTTCAAGCAGTATTTCCTCTGGAAGAATGCCGAAACCGGCGCATCGATCGCATTGCTCGAGTACCAGAAAGGCGGCCGCATCCCGATCAAGCATTCGCACGCGTCGAACCAGTTCATGTATTGCCTTGAAGGCAACTACGAGTACACCGACTCGGGCTTGCTTCTCACGCCGGGTTCGTTCTATATGAACCCCAAGGATCATCCGCACGGGCCGACCATTGCCCATGAGCGCAGCGTGTTGATCGAGATTTACGACGGCCCGCATTACTATGACAAGCCGGTGTTCCACACTGATGAAACCATCGGCGATTTTTTGAAAAAGCCCTGACTGCCCACCGCCGCAACGCGCTACCGCCAACCACCATGTTCGATACCAAAGACATCCTCGCCCAATTCGGCTTTCAAGCCATCCAGCCCGGCGCCTGCTCCGGTGCGGGCCGCTGGGGCGACATCACTGGCCGCACGGTGTTCGACGCTGTCAATCCGGCTGACGAGACTGTGACGGCGCGCCTGGCAGGGGCATCGGCGCAAGACTATGAGGCGATCGTGCACGATGCCCTGGCGGCGCACCAGACCTGGCGCGTGGTGCCGGCACCGCGCCGCGGTGAACTGGTGGCGCGCATCGGCGACCTGATCGAAAAGAACCTCGACGGTGTAGCCGCACTGGTCGCACTCGATACCGGCAAATCGCTGATGGAAGCCAAAGGCGAGGTGCGCGAGTGCATCGACATGGCCGGCATGGCGGCCGGCCAGTCGCGCATGCTCTATGGCTTTACGCAGCAGTCGCAGCGCGCGCGCCACCGCATGTACGATCAGTGGCTGCCGCTCGGCGTGGTGGGGGTGATCTCGGCCTACAACTTTCCCGCTGCAGTGTGGGCGCAGAACGGCTTTCTCGCGGCCATCGGCGGCAACACCGTGATCTGGAAGCCCAGCCCCAAGGTGCCGCTCACGTCGATCGGCATTCAACATCTGAGCAATCAGGCGATGACGGAGATGGGTTTTCCCGGCGTGTTCTCGCTGTTTGTGCCGAGCGACAACGCTGTTGCCGAACTGCTGATCGCCGACCGGCGGATTGCAATGGTGTCGTTCACGGGTTCGACTGCGGTCGGGCGCAAGGTTGCCAATATCGTCGGCTCGACCCTTGGCCGTCGTTACATGCTCGAGTGCTCGGGTAACAACGGCTGCATCGTCGATGAGACGGCAGATCTCAAGCTGGCTGCACGCAGCATCACGTTCGGCGCAGTGGGTACCTCGGGGCAGCGCTGCACCAGCACGCGGCGCGTGATTGCGCACCGGTCCGTGGCCAACGAACTGGTCGACTTGCTCAAACGCTCTTTTGCGCAGATCAAGGTAGGTGATCCGCGTGAGCCGGGCGCGGTGGTCGGGCCCTTGGTCGATCGCGCTGCCGTGGGGCATTTCGAGGAGGCGATTCGCGATGCCGTAGCACTCGGCGCCAAGGTCGAATGCGGCGGCAAACGCATCGATCGCCCGGGCTACTACGTCGAAGCCACCCTGATCAGCGGGGTGAAGCCCGACTGGCCGTGCGTGCAGCACGAGACCTTTGCGCCGATCGTGTGGGTCCTCGTCTACGACACGCTTGAAGAAGCGATTCGCATCCACAATGAAGTGCCGCAGGGTTTGGCCTCCGGCATACACAGCACCAATCTCGCCAACATCGAGCTGTTTCTGTCGGCTGCAGGCAGCGACTGTGGCATCGCCAAAGTCAATATGGGTACCACCGGTGCGGACATCGGCGCGGCTTTTGGCGGCGAGAAGGAGACCGGCGGTGGTCGCACCGCCGGCTCTGATTCGTGGAAAGGCTACATGCGGCGTCAGAGCGTCTGCGTCAACTGGGGTGGTGAGTCGCCGTGGGACCAACGAATCAAGTTATAGGCAGACCGAAGCAAATCAGAATTCACCGCATTGCCATTTCTGCATCAACCAACGAAGGAGACCGTCATGTTGCACCGCCAATCGTTCATGCGTTTTGCCGCCGCGCTTCTGCTGGCGGCATCGAGTCTCGCCTTCGGGCAGGTATTTCCGTCGCGCCCGATCACGATCGTGATCCCGTTCCCGCCGGGAGGGGTCACCGATGTTTCGGTGCGCCTGATCGGCCAGAAAATCTCCGAGAGTATCGGCCAGCAGGTGTTGATCGACAATCGCCCCGGCGCCGCCGGCATGATCGGTGCGGAGGTTGTGAAAAAGGCGAAGCCCGATGGCTACATGGTGTACGTGTCCAATATCGGCTCGCACGCCATTAACGAATGGCTGTACAGCAAGATGCCCTACGACCCGCTCAAGGATTTCGAGTCGGTCACCATGATGATCTCGTCGCCGACACTGGTGGTGGTGCCGTCTTCAAGCCCCGTCAAGACCATGGCCGAGCTGATTGCGCTTGCCAAGTCGAAAGCCGGCAAGATGACCTATGCGTCGCAAAGCGTGGGCAGCGGTGGCCACATCTCGGGCGAAATCGTCAAGGCCAAGAACAACGTTGAACTGGTGCACGTGCCCTACAAAGGCTCGGTCCCCGGGTTGATCGACATCGTCGCCGGGCGTATTGATTTCATGTTTGATCCGATTGTCACTTCGCTGCCTTTTGTCAAGGACGGCAAGCTGCGCGCCCTCGGCATCACGTCAGACAAACGCTCGTCGCTGGCACCCGAGATCCCGACCCTGCGCGAGCAGGGCTTTGTAGGCTATGAAGTCAACCCCTGGTTCGGCATTTCTGCGCCGGCCGGCACGCCGCGCCCGGTGATCGAGCGCTTGAACCTCGAATTCGTCAAGGCGCTGCGCAACCCCGAACTGGCCAAGCGCCTGAGTGAACAAGGCATCGACGTTTCCCCCAGCACACCCGAGGAGTACTCCGCCTACATCAAGGCCGAGACCGCGCGCCTGGGCGAAATGGTGAAAGCCTCTGGCGCCAAGGCGGACTGAAGCCGGTCCGCGTCAACCGGCGTCGAACTGCGCGGCGTTCTTGCCGCGAAATGGCGCATAAAACGCCTTGATCGCTTCCATGTCGCGCTCCATGTCGCCGGTCGGCGTGAACACCGGGCCCAGCCCGCTGCGCTTTTTGGCGTAGTCCATGTAGGCCATCACGATCGGCACGCCGGCGCCGACCGCGATGTAATAAAACCCGGTCTTCCAGGTGCGCGTCTTGGCCCGTGTGGCTTCCGGCGGCACGGTCAGTTGTAGCGGCCCATCGGAAGCCTTGATCGCCTCGATCGAGGCTGCCACCAGGTTGTTGGCCTTTTCGCGGTTGACCGGAATCCCGCCCAGCCACATCATCACGCCGCGAAACGGCGGCCGGAAGATCGATTCCTTGCCCATCCAGTACACATGCAGGCGCAACTGAAACGCCACCATCAGGGTATAGGGCAAATCCCAATTGCTCGTGTGCGGCGCGGCAATCAGCACGCATTTGGCGGCGCCGGGAGGCAGCGCGCCTTCGATGGTCCAGCCGGTGAGCTTGAGAAACCCGACCGACAGCACGCGTAGTACGGCGTTGACTACTGGCGTTTCAAAGATGGTGCGATGCATGCAGGCCGGCCCTCCCCGGCCTGTGCTTATTTTAGTTCGGCGTAGCGGGCCCGCTGCATTTGCGCAGGCTCTGGCGCAAGCCGATCGGACGGCTAGGTTGAGTGACGCTTGATCTCGTCGAGGCGCGCCTGCGCCTTGGCCACTGCCGCGCGGGCCTTGCTGCGGGCGGCGCGGGCTTCGCTCCAGTCGGCCTCGGCAATCTCGTACTCGGCCAGGGCACGCGCCCAGGTGGTATCGGCCTGGGCCCAATCGGTTTCGGCCGCGGCGCATTCGGCTTCGATCCGGGCCAATTCAATGATCGCACGCTCAAGCGCTGCCGCGCGGCGCCGGTCCAGGCCGTTTTGCCGCCGGTCTTCGCTCGCCTGGTTCCACACGCCACGCGCCTGGCGCCGGTCGGCGCAGACGCGGCGCCGCTCGTTAAACGGCATGCCGTGGTTGGCTTGGATGAATTCCGGAGTCGTCATCGGAGGAAAATCGGGGGCAAATAGGCAAGCTGCAAGTGCACAGCGTACCGTGTTTTGTGCGCTGGCGCCAGTGAGCCCGCGTGCATGACGCCAGCATATACAAATTGGCTTAAGAACGGCTCCAGGAGCCACTCTTCTGGGCGTGTCTCAGGGCTTTCCGCCGCGCGCGTGGATTGCCGCATGGCGCGCCAGCACGCGCCGGGCCTGGTCGACGACCGGCAGATCCACCATGCGGCCCTTGTGGGTAAACGCCGAACGCCCGGCCTGTTCCTCCAGTTCAAAGCGCTCGACCAGCTCCTTGCCTTGCTCGACTTCGGCGGTGCTGGGCGCGAATTCCTCGTTGATGATTGGCACCTGGGAAGGGTGCACGCAAAACGCGCTCTCGAAGCCGAGTTTGCGCGCGCGGCGGATGCGCGCACGGAACAGGGCCTGGTCCTTGAAGTCCGCCACCGAGCCGATGAAGCCGATCGGGATGATGCCGCCGCGCCGCGCCGCCACCACGTTGAGCACGTTGGGTACGTACAGGCTGTCGTCCTCGACCGCCATGTGCATCGATACCGCGAGGTCTTCGGCGCCGACGATCTGCCCGACCACGCGGCTGTGCGCCGCCGCGATCTCGTTGATGTTGGCCATGCCGTCGGCGTCTTCGACCATGGTGATGATGCGCGTATGGCCGATCGGCAGGTCGCGCTCGCGCTCGAGGTCGGTCAGCACTTCGGCTACCGAGCGCACGAAGGCGGCATTGGCCACCTTGGGCAGGGTGATCGCCGTCACAGACTTGCGCACCGTCGCTTCGAGGTCGCGCAGCAGCAGGCGCCACGGCCGGTTGACGCGCACGCTGACATCGCGCTTGGCCTCGGCAAAGCGGTCGGCGATCGCGGCCACGCGTGCGCGTGCTTCGTCCTTTTGCGCCGGGCCGACGCTGTCTTCAAGGTCGATCTGCAGCACGTCGGCCGGCACCTTGAAGGCGCTTTCGACAAAGCGTTCGCTCACCGCCGGCACAAACATGATCGAGCGCCAGATCGGCAGGGTTTGCGTGATGGTGGTGTGGCGCATGGCGGGCTTCCTTGTCGCGGGTCAGGAGAGTCGTGAGAGTTCGGCGAGGATTTCCTCGGTATGCTCGCCGAGCCGGGGTGCGGCGCGGCGGAATCCACCGGGGCTGCCCGAGAGGCGCGGTACCACGTTGTGCATCGGCAGGCTGCCCATGTCGGCGTCTTCCACTTCGACAATTACCTCGCGGCCCATCGTGTAGGGGTGTCCCAGCAGGTCTTTCATCGAGCACACCGGGCCGACGGTGACGCCGGCGGCATCAAACAAGGCCAGGTTTTGTTCAGACGTACGCGCACCGATGAAGGCGGCGATGATCGCGTCGAGTTCGTCGCGATGTGCGACGCGCCCCTCGTTTGTGGCAAAGCGCGCATCGTGCTTGAGTTCCGGTCTTCCAATGGTGTCGAGGATGCGCATCGCCATCGACTGCATCGAGCCGCTCATCGCCACATAGGCGCCGTCGCTGCACTGGTAGACATTGCGCGGCGCGGTGTGGGTGCTCTGGTTGCCGGCGCGCATCGTTGCCTCGCCGGTGAGCCGGGTCTTGGCCGCTTCCGAGGCGATGATCGAGAAAATCGGCTCGAACAGTGACAGGTCGATCACCTGGCCGCGGCCCTCGCGCTCGGCAACGCGCAGCGCCGTAAGCACTCCGGCTGCGCCGTAGACCCCGGCGATCATGTCGGCCAGCGCCAGCGGCGGCAGGGCCGGCGGCTTGTCCGGGTAGCCGTTGAGATATGCAAAGCCCGACATCGCTTCGACCAGGGTGCCGAAGCCGGGCTTGTGGCTGTAGGGCCCGGTCTGGCCCCAGCCCGAGATGCGCACGATCACCAGTGCCGGGTTCAACTCGTGGAGCAGCGCCGGGGCGAGGCCCATCTTCTCGAGCCCGCCGGGCACAAAGTTTTCGACCAAAATCTGCGAATGCCGGATCAGCTTCTTGAGGTGAGCAATGCCCTCGGCCGACTTGATGTCGAGCACCAGCGAGCGCTTGTTGCGGCCGTAGACCTTCCAGTAGATTGGCTGCCCGCCTTCGTTCCAGCGTCGCAGGTCGTCGCCACCCTCACTGCGTTCTATCTTGATGACATCGGCGCCGAAGTCGGCGAGGTAGGCGGTGAGCATGTTGCCCGCCACCAGGCGCGACAAATCGACCACGCGCACGTCATGGAGCGGCCCGGCCTTGCTTGCATCAAACTTGATCATGCCGTGTTCCCGTTCAATCGACCGTGGCGCCGGATTCCCTGACAATCTTCGACCAGCGCGCCAGGTCTTCGTTAAGCAGCGTTGCCAGTTTCGCGGGGGTTGCAGTCGACAACTCCACGCCCTGCGCCACCAGTTTCTCCTTCATGTCCTGAGTGTCTAGCACCTTCTTCATCGCGTTCTGCAGCGCGGCTTCGATGTCCGCCGGGATGCCGCGCGGCGCGTACAGCGCAATCCACAAAATGCCGCCGTAGCCGGGCAGGGTTTCGGCAATCGCCGGCACCCCCGGCAGGTTCGGCGAGCGCGCCGGCGAACTCACGCCCAGCGCCACCAGCTTGCCCGCCTTGATGTGCTGCAGCACCGAGGCCGGCGTGGCGAACGCGATCGGCACCTGCCCGCCGATGACATCGTTGAGCGCCGGGGCGATGCCCTTGTAGGGCACATGCTGCAACTGCACGCCCGCGTAGCTCGCCAGCATTTCGCCGAGCAGATGGTTGAGCGTGCCGTTGCCGGCCGAGGCGTACTGGTAGAACTTCGGTTTCGCCTTGGTGACCTCGATGAATTCTTTCAAGGTCTTGGCCGGGAACGCCGGGTTTACCACCAGCACGTTGGGCACCGCACCCACCAGCGAGATCGGCGTAAAGTCCTTCACCGGGTCGAAGCCGACCGATTTGTACAACGCCGGGTTGATCGCCTGCGCTGACGACACCGTCATCATCAGGGTGTAGCCGTCGCGCAGCGCTTTCGACGCATAGGCAGTGCCGATATTGCCGCCGGCGCCGGGGCGGTTTTCCACCACCACGCTGCTGCCCAGGGTTTCACCGAGCTTGAGCGCCACCAGGCGCGCAATGATGTCGTTGGTGCCGCCCACCGCCTGCGGCACCACCATCGTGACCGGGCGCGTCGGGAAGTCGGCGGCAACAGCCGGCATGCCGCAAAGCAGAGCAAGGGCGATCAGGCAACGTCGCTTGAACATGGGTGTCTCCTCGTTGGTTTTGCGCCTAGTGTACCGGCAGTACCGTCGGGCGCCACGCGGCCTGCAGGCAAGACGAGGGGTGCGCGTGAGTCGTCGCTACAGGCCTGTGCGACGGCGCCTGCTCAAATCCGCGCTGCTGCGGGTCAGGCGGATGGCGAAGCGGCTTCGGTCTGTTGCGTGCGGCCGACTGCCGCAGTGTTGGTGGCGGGCCCGGCGGTTTGTCGCTGTGCAGAGGCTATCCGGATCATGGCCAGGTTCGTGCGCCACGCCACCAGGCATTCGGGTTCCAGCCGGGCCTGCGCTTCGGCCGGCAAGGGCAACCTCGCCACAGCCGGGGTTTCAGTCCGGCGAACGACGCCCATCCCGATGCGTTCCAGGTAGGACCTGGCGTCGAGACTCGTCGCGGACCCGGCGTTGTCGCGGCGTGTTGGCGTCGAGGGGGGAGGTAAGTCACAAAGGGCGTTCATCGCAAAACTCCTTTTCGGTTTCAGACAAGGGGCAATGCCGACGATTGCTGTCGACACACCCGCCCCGGGCGGCCCTGCTCGGGCACCCGCAACTACGCGCAGGCCATGCCTGCAAGGATGTTTTAGCAAGGTTGCTCCCGGCTCACTTGACTTGGATCAAAGCCCGGTGCCGGCCTGGGGCCGCCGCCCCGCAGGGCGTCGGGGCGGGCCGTGCCAGGGGGCTCAGTACAATGCACCGATCCCCACGTTGTCCCCGCCCCCATGCCTTTTGCTGCATTGCAACGCGAACGCTTCCAGTCCGTCGTCGACGGCCAGGCCACCGACCTGTTCACACTGGCCAATACCAAAGGCATGGTGGTCCGGTTTACCAACCTCGGCGCCAAGGTCCTGCAGATCATCGTGCCGGACCGCCATGGCGCCTTCGACGACGTGGCGCTCGGCTACGACAGCATCGCCGCGGTGATCACCGGCCAGACCAGCATGGGCGCCTTCATCGGCCGTTACGCGGGGCGCGTCGGCCGCGGCCGCTTCACCCTCAATGGCAAGGCCTACCAGCTCGGCATCAACAATGGCGGCAATTCGCTGCATGGCGGCGTCAAGGGCTCGCGCTTGCGCGTGTTCGGCGTCAGGCAGCTCGATGTGGCAACCTGCGAACTCACACTGGACTACGCCGACGAAGAAGAAGGCTACCCCGGCAACCTGCAGTCGCGCATCACCTACCAGGTCACCGAAGACAACGCGCTCGAGATCCGCTACCAAGCGACCAGCGACGCGCCGACCATCGTCAACTTCACCTCGCACGGTTTCTTCAATCTCGCCGGCCACGCCAACGCGAGTGAGGCAACCACGTGCGAGCACGTGCTGACGATCCCCGCCGACACCTTCACCCCGAGCGACGAAAACCTGATCACCACGGGAGAGCTGCAGCCCGTGGCGGGCACGCCCCTCGATTTCCGCACCCCGACGCGCATCGGCGCGCGCATCAACGACCCGTACCTGATGCACCCGTCGACGCGCGGCTACGATTTCAACTGGGTGGTCAACAAGCCGGCGGGCGAATATGGCCTGATGGCGACGCTTTACAGCCCGACCAGCGGTCGCGAGATGCAGGTGTTGAGCACCGAGCCCGGCCTGGTGTTTTTCAGCGGCAACAATTTCACCGGCGAGGCGCCGCGCGATGTCGGCAAGGACGCCAAGGTCTACGCCTGCCGCGCCGGCCTGTGCCTGGAGCCTGGCAAGTTTCCGGATACGCCGAACCAACCGAACTTCCCCTCCGCGGTGCTGAATCCCGGCGACCGCTACACCGGCACCATCACCTATCGCTTCTCGGCGTATTGAACGCGCCTCTCGGACACCCACATGGCCAAGCAACCCGAACTGATCCTGTATCACGCCTGGAACTCCAGCGCCTCGCGCAAGGTGCGTCTGTGCCTCGCCGAAAAGGGCCTCGCATGGCAGGGCCGCGTGATCGACATCAACCGCTTTCAGCACCACACCGCCTGGTACAAGCGCATCAACCCCTCCGGCATCGTGCCGGCGCTGCTGGTCGATGGCACGCCTGAAACGGGCGGTACTGCGCTGATCGAGAGCAACCTGATCAACGAATACCTCGACGAGGCCTTCCCTAACCCGCCGTTGATGCCCGACGATCCGCTCCTGCGCCACGAAGTGCGGCGCTGGTCCAAATACATCGATGACACCTGCCTGCCGGCCGTGCAAAAGCCCAACTGGACGCGGCTCATGCGGCCGATCGCCGAAAAGTGGAGTGACGCCGAACTCGCCGATCGCCTCGCCGCCATCCCCAGCAAGGAGCGCCGCGACCTCTGGACGCGCATGGCACGCAACCCCTTTACGCAGGCCGAGATCGATGCCGCCCTCGACATCCTGCAAGACATGACAATGCAGATCGAGCGTTACCTGGTGAAGAGCGGCGGACCGTGGATCTATGGCGAGCGCTTCACCCTGGCCGACATCGCCGCTGCGCCCTACGTGGTGCGCTTCGAAGAAGAGCGCCCGGGCAAGCTCACGCCGAAGGTGGCCGCATGGTGGGCGCGCTTTCTGGCGCGGCCGTGCTGGAAGGGCGCCGGGATCGGCGGGTTCTCGGCCGACAACGACCGCAGCGTGGCCGAAGCCGTGGCCGACGAAGTCTAGACCGAATCTGAAGCGGGCCGGAGAAGCGCTCCAGTAGCCACTCTCCGGCCTATTCCCGGCGCTGCTCAGTCTTCGTCAAGGTCCCACAGCTGGTGCGCGTCGAGCAGCAGGCGATAGCGCGCTTCCGCCGCGTCGAGCTGCACCAGCGCGGCGGCAAGCCGTGCCTCGATCGCGAGGCGTTGCGCCGCCAGCAGTTCCGACAGTGACGACTCGCCGGGCCGGTAGGCGCGCCCTGACAACTGCGCATTGCGCTCCATCGCCTCGGCCGCGACCTTCGACTGGCGCCAGCTGTCGTACGAACGCAGCGCCCCCGAGAAGGTCGCTGCGGCCTCGGCATTGAGGCGCCGTTGCACCGCCGCCAGGCGCTGTGATGCCATGTCGGTCTGGGCCAGTGCCGCCTCGGCCCCGGCCTCGCGCAGCGCGCCCGAGAGCGGAATGCTCAGCACCAGGCCGACGATGCGCTCGCTGCCGGCGCGCTCGGAACCGTAGCGCACGCCGATGGTCGGGTCCGGCGTGCGGTCGGCGCGGGCACGCTGCGCCAGCGTGTCGCGGCGCTTGACCTCGCCGCGTGCCAGCCCCAGCTCGTGGTTGTGCTCGGCGATGCGCCCTTGCCAGAAGTCGAGGCCCTGCGTCACCGGCACCGGCTCCACCAGCGGCGGGTTGGCCGGCAGGCGCACCTGCGGATAGGTGCTGGTCAGTTCGCTGGCAGCGACTTCGCGGCGCATGTTCGCCTGCAGTAGCGCGTATTCGGCCTGGGCCGCGGCGGCTGCGGCGAGCGCCTGTTCCTGGCGCGGCGCGTCGCCCAGTTCGGCGCGGCGCCCGACCAGCTGCGCCTGCTTTGCCAGCAGGCCCTTCTGCTCCTGCCACTGCGCCACCTGCGCAGCAGCGCGCAGCCAGCCGAACCACATGCGCAGTAGTGCGCGCCCGGCCTCGTGGCGCGCGTCGCCCACCGCCAGCTTCGCCTGGTCGATACCTTGCGTGCCCAGTTGCGAGTCGAGTGCGCCCTTGGCGCCGATGCGCAGCGGTCGTTCCAGGAGCACGTCCCACTCCTGCAGGTTGCGGTTCGCCAGCGCATCGCGGCGCGACTGCGTACCGAAGCGCAACTGGGTCTCGTGCGGGCCGGCATCGAGGCGCTTGCGGTTCGCCTCTTCGAGGTTGATGCCGGCGCGCGCCCCAGCCACCGTCGGGTGCCCGTTTATTGCGGCGGCCACCATCGGCAGCGGCGGCAGGTCGGGCGTGGCCAGCGTCTCGGCGGCACCGGCTGCAGCTACCAGCGGCGCCAGCAGCAGCGCCATGAGAGTGTGGTGAGCGCGCTTCATGCCATCCTCCCGAAGCCGGTGAGCGGCACCATCCAGAACACCACGTCGGGGTTGGTCTGGACCGTGCGAAAGTGCGCCACCAGCGCTTCGGCCTGGCCGCGCGCCAGCGCGAGCTGTACCTGGAAGCGTCGCGAGCGTCCGCGCACGCGTTCGGCCGGGTCGCGCGGCTGCATCGCTGCGCCATGGCCTTCGACCTGGGCGCAGGTGAAGCCGCGCGCCCATTCGGGGTGCTCGAGCAGGTGGTCGATCACGGTCTCCTCGACATCGGCGGGAAACAGCAGGGTCAGCAGCGTGTCGCGCTGCACGGGTTCGGTTGCCGCGTTCATGTCGTGGCTCCTTTCAGGTTTTCTGCAACAGGTTCGGCGCCGAAGCGCAGGTACAGGATCGGCAGGATCAGCAGCGTGAGCACGGTCGACGAGAGCAGCCCGCCGATCACCACGATCGCCAGGGGCCGCTGGATCTCCGAGCCCGGGCCACTCGCGAACAGCAGCGGCACCAGGCCGAACGCGGTGATGCCGGCCGTCATCAGCACCGGGCGCAGGCGCCGCTGTGCGCCTTCGACCACCGCCTCGCGCAGCGCCATGCCGCGCGCCAGCAGCTGGTTGAAGTAGCTCACCAACACCACGCCGTTAAGCACCGCAATGCCGAGCAGCGCGATGAAGCCGACCGAAGCCGGCACCGACAGGTATTCGCGCGCAACCGCGAGTGCGAACACGCCGCCGATCAGCGCGAACGGCACGTTGGCCAGCACCAGCACCGCCTGGCGCACCGAGCCGAAGGTGACGAACAGCAGCAGGAAGATCAGCGCCAGCGCCACCGGCACCACCAGCGCCAGGCGCGCCGCGGCGCGCTGCTGGTTTTCGAACTGCCCGCCCCAGGTCATGCTGTAGCCGGGCGGCTGCTTCAACTGCGCGGCCGCCAGCGCCTGTGCTTCCTCGACAAAGCCGACCAGGTCGCGGTCGCGCACATTGGCCTGCACCACCACCAGGCGCGCGGCGTTTTCGTGACCCACTTTGACCGGCCCTTCGATGCGCTCGAGCCTGGCAACCTGCGCCACCGGCACGCTTTGTCCGCCCGGCAGCACAATGCTGAGCCCGGCAAACAGCGTCGGCGAAGTGCGGATCGCTTCGGGCCCGCGCACCAGCAGCGGTGTGCGCCGCCCCTGTTCGAGCACGATGCCGACCTGCTGGCCTTCGATCTGCGCGCGCATCGCCGCACCGATGTCGTCGACCGACAGGCCGAGGCGCCCGGCGGCGAGCCGGTCGATCGCGACGCGGTAATACTGCACGCCGTCGTTCTTGACGGTGAGCACGTCCTCGGCGCCAGGCACCTTCTTGAGCAGCTCGACCAGCTGTGCCGCCTGCGCGTTAAGCGTGGCGAGGTCCGGGCCGAACAGCTTGATCGCAACATCGCCGCGCACCCCCACCAGCATTTCCGAGACGCGCATCTCGATCGGCTGGGTGAAGCTGAACGCGACCCCGGGAAACTGCGCCAGCACCACGCGCAGCTGGTCGGCGAGCCATTCCTTGTCGGGCTTGCGCCATTCGGACTTCGGCTTGAGCATCAGGAAGGTGTCGGTCTGGTTCGGCCCCATCGGGTCGAGGCCGATCTCGTCCGAGCCGGTGCGCGCCACGATGCTCTTGACCTCAGGCACCGCGGCGAGGATCGCACGCTGGATCCGCAGGTCGGTCGCGGCGCTTTGCTCGAGGCTGATCGACGGCAGCTTTTCCAGGCTCACCAGCAGGTCTCCTTCGTCCATCGACGGCATGAAGGTCTTGCCGATGAACGGGTACACCGCCAGGGTCAGCGCCAGCGCGATGCCGCCGCCAACCAGGAAGCGCGTGCCGTGGCGCAGCGCCAGCGCCAATAGCGGCGTGTACAGGCGCTGCGCATGGCGCACCAGCCAGGGTTCGACATGCGCCCCGGGGCGGATCAGGTACGAGGCCAGCACCGGCACGATGGTGAGCGAGAGCAGCAGCGAGGCGAGCAGCGCATATACGATCGTCAGCGCCACCGGTGCGAACAGCTTGCCCTCAAGCCCTTCGAGCGCGAGCAGCGGCAGGAACACGATCACGATGATCAGCACCCCGGCTGCCACCGGCGTGGTCACTTCGCGCACTGCGCGATACACCAGGTGCAGGCGCGCATGCCGCCCGCCGTGGTCCGCCGCGAGGTGCGTGACGACGTTTTCGACCACCACCACCGCCGCATCGACCAGCATGCCGATCGCGATCGCCAGGCCCCCCAGGCTCATCAGGTTGGCCGACATGCCGGTGATGCGCATCATCAAAAACGTGCCGAGCGCCGCCAGCGGCAGGGTCAGCGCCACCACCAGCGCCGCGCGCAGGTTGCCGAGGAACAGCACCAGCAGGATCACCACCAGCACGATCGCCTCGATCAGCGCCTTCGACACCGTGCCGATGGCACGCTCGACCAGGCTGCCGCGGTCGTAGAACACGCGCGTCGTCACGCCCTTGGGCAGGGCCGGCGCAAGCTCGGCAAGTTTTTGGCGCACCCCTTCGACCACCTGCTTGGCATTGGCGCCGCGCAGGCCCAGCACCAGGCCCTGTACCGCTTCCTCCTGGCCGTCGCGGGTTACCGCGCCGTAGCGCGTGAGCGCACCGATGCGCACTTCGGCCAGATCACCGACGCGCACCGGCGTGCCGTCGCGCGCGGCAATCGCAATCGCGCGCACGTCGTCGAGCGTGCGGATGCTGCCTTCGGCACGTACCAGCAGCGTCTCTTCGCCTTCGCGGATGCGCCCCGCACCATCATTGCGGTTGTTCGCTTCCAGTGCCTGCAGCAGCAGGGCGTGGGTGACGCCGCGCGCCTGCATGGCGGTAGGGCTGGGTACCACTTCAAAGCTGCGCACAAAACCACCGAGTGAATTGACATCCGCGACGCCGGGCAGGGTGCGCAACGCCGGGCGGATGGTCCAGTCGAGCAGGGTGCGGCGCTCGGTGAGCGTGAGGCCCCCGCCCTCGATGGTGAACATGAACATCTCGCCCAGCGGCGTGGTGATCGGTGCGAGCCCGCCGGCGGCCACGCTCGGCAGGTCGCGCGCGATGTTGCCGAGGCGCTCGGCCACCTGCTGGCGTGCCCAGTAGATGTCGGTGCCTTCGGCGAAATCGAGCGTGATGTCGGCGATCGCGTATTTCGACACCGAACGCACCATGCGCTTGTTGGGGATGCCGAGCATCTCGAGCTCTATCGGTGTGGTGACGCGCGCCTCGACCTCTTCGGGCGTCATGCCCGGCGCCTTCATGATGATCTTGACCTGGGTCGACGACACGTCCGGGTAGGCGTCGACCGGCAGGCTCTGGAACGCCAGTACTCCGGCCACGGCGAACAGCACCGTGGCGGCGAGCACCAGCAAGCGCTGGATCAGCGCGAACTCGACCAGTTTTGCCAGCATCACTGTGCTCCGCTGACGCCGGTCTGCATCGCCTTGAGTGCCGCCACGCCCTTGACGGCCACGCGCTCGTCGCCCTTGAACGGCGCCTGCACCAGCGCGGTGTCGGCGCCCGATTCGAGCACCGTCACGGTCTGCGGCATGAAGCCGTCGGCGGTCTGGCGGTATACCAGGGCCCGGCCTGCGATGCGCGCAATCGCCGCGGTCGGCACGCCCCACACCCCCGCGCCGCCCTGGCCGGCCAGTACCGCTTCGACCAGTTGCCCGGGGCGCAGCCGCGCCGCGCCGTTGCGCACCTCGACGCGCACCGCCACGGTCTGCGTGCCGCTTGCCACCGCGCGGCCCACCGAGACCACCCGGCCCTTGGCGTCGGCCGTCGGAATGCTCGCTTCGGCGCCGTTGACAATGCCGGCGAGCCGGTCCACCGGCACCTGCACTTCGACCCACAGCGGGTCGAGGCGCGCGATTTTCATCACCGGTGCGGCGGCATCGAGCCGTTGCCCGGCCACCGCGAGCTGTTCGAGCACCACGCCGTCGAGCGGCGCGGTCAGCGCGATCGCCGAGGCAACGCCGCGGCCACCGCGCAGCTGGCCGATGGCCGCGTCCGACATGCCGGTGGCGCGTAGCGCCTGGGTGCGTTCGGCGATGTCGGCCGACGTTTCCTGGTGGCGGCTGCGCGTGGCTTCGAGCCGGCTCTTGGCGATCAGGTCTTCGGCAAACAGCTTTTCATCGCGGTCGAGCGCCGATTTGGCGAGCTGGTGCTGGGCTGATGCCTGCAGGTAGGTGTGCTGCACGTCGGCCAGACCCGGGCTTTGCATGCGCGCGACCACCTGGCCGCGGCGCACCGATTGCTGGGTGGCGACGAGCACGGTTTCGACCAGTCCGGCGAGCGGCGCGCTGACCACGCGCAGCTGCTCGTTGGGGATCACCACCTGGCCCGGCAGGCCGGCCAGCGCCGCCGCCTGGCGCGCCTGCAGGGGTACCGTGGTGATGCCGGCCGCGCTTTGTTGCGCCGCTGTGAGTTTGAGGAGTTCGCTGGCCGGGGCCGCCGGGGTTGTAGCCGGAGCGGGCGTCGCGGCCAGGGCCAGCGCGCAGACGCCGGCGCGCAGTGCGCGTGAAATCGGAGAAACGTTCATGGAAACCTGCCTTGCCTGTCAATGCAATGTGACCCGGCCCCGCGAGGCGTGGGCCGACCGATGCGACAACGAAGTTCGCTGCAGCGCCGGACGGCGTGCAACGAAGCGCGCGGCTTACGCCGTGGCGGCAGGGGGCCCCTGGGACGGGGGCGCGAGGTAGGAAGGCAGTTGCGGCAGGTGCGCGGCCAGGTCGGCCGGGCGCGGCTGCGGGGTGCGCTGCGTGGCGGGCACGCACAGCACCAGCGCGAGGCCGGTAATGGTGCAGGTGTCCCAGGCGAGGTCGCGGCGGATTTCCTGGCCCAGGCCGATCGTGGACGAATCTTTCGGCAGCGGGTCGGACGCCGTCAGCTGGTCGAGCGTGCCGCTCGCTACGTGCAGGTCGAGGTGCAGATGCAGATGCACGCGGTGCGGCGAGAGGCGGTCTGCCCCGAGATGCGCGTGCAACAGCGGCGCCGCTGCCTGCAGCAGGGCGATGGCACTGATCAAGAGGTATTGCACCAGCCTCACGCGACATACTCCGGCAATTGTGGCGAACCTATCCGTAAGTAGTACAGGTACAACAACGGGTAAGTACTACATCGGGGCGAAGGGGTATTTTACAAGGCGCCGCCTTGCTGCTACCTTACAAACCGGGTTATCGGCCGAAGAGCCGCTACTGGAGAGATTCTTGGGGAATTTCCCCTCGGCGATTATTTGGGGCGCAGCGCGTCGACCCGTGCCTGTGCCTTGGACACAGCCGCACGCGCCAGGCTGCGGTCTGCTCGCGACTGGCTCCACGCGGCCTCGGCTTTCTCGTAGTCTGCCAGGGCGCGCGCCCAGTCGGATTCGGCGGTACTCCATTCGGTTTCTGCCTGCGCCAAAATGCTGATTGCCTCGGCGAGCTCGGCGTTGGCGTGGCGCCGGTCATCGCTGCGGCGGCGCTCTTCCTTGTCCCACGCGGAGGGGCCCTGCCGGCGGTCGACGCGCATCCGGCGCCGGTCGGTAGTGGTGCTGCTGTGCTCTGTCGCGGTCTGGTTCACGTTGCTCCCCCCAACGAAGCCCCTAGCCTACGCCGATTGCCCTCATATTGCCAGAGGGCCGTTCAGAACTGCGGTTTGGCCATTTCCAGCGCCGCGTCGAGAAACTCGAAGTGCAGCGTCGCCGGGCGCCAGCCCGACGGACGGCGCAGCACCTGCACAGAATCGTTGCGCTTCCACGACAACAGCACGTCGCCGTGCAGGGTGCGCCAGGATCAGGCCGCCAGCACCCGCTCGACATCCACGCCGCGGCAATCCATTTCGTATTCGAGCTCGCGCACCGGCGGGCGATTGAAATGCCAGGTAAGGCCCGCTGGCATGGCGCCGCGCCGCACCAGCTCGTCGGCGATGAAGGGGTGGATGTTGTGCACCGTGTAAAGCTGTGCAGCGGTCGCGTCTTTCCAGGTGAAGCCCATTGCGCCCATGCGATTTTCCATTTCGCCCAAAACCCATTTGGCTTTGGCCCGCAGGCCTGACTCCGACACGTCGCCACGCGCGATCGTGTAGTCCTTGTAGCTGTCTTTGCCCTCAGGCGCTTCGCCGCTGCCGGCCACCACAAACGAGGGGCGCGCCGCCGCATCGGGCACGGTGTAGCAAAACGCGTGGAAGCTTGGCACCGCCGGCGGATCGATCTCCGGGCACACATTGCTGCGTGCTACCGGGTTGGTCGTGCCGTCATAAATGCCCCAGGTCTTGAGGGTGCCGACGTATTCGCGATTGAAGGCGAGAAAGCCGGCTTCATCAAACGGCGCCGGCGAGCGCAGCTCGCACGCGCAAAACGCAGTCAACGGCAGGCCGGCGGCTTTCAGGTGCTCGGCAATCTTGGCAAAGCCTTCAAGCAGCGGCACCGGGCGCGAAAAGCGCGCGCGTTCGATCCGGTAACCGGCGTCGGCCGCCACCCCGGCGGAGTACTGAAACACGCCCGGCACGTAACGGTAATTGCCCGCAGGAAAATTCTTGGTCTTCGACACTGGTTGCACTCCTTGTGTTTGCGAAATGTTTACTCTGCCAGCGCGCCCAGATAGGCACGCCGGATCGCCGGGTCGCGCATCAGGTCGGCGCTGACGCCGCTTTGCACGATACGGCCCATGTCCATCACATAAGCGCTGGTGGAAAGCTCCAGCGCCGTCACCACATCCTGCTCGACCACCAGAATCGCCAGGCCTTCCTGGTTCAACACCTTGAGCGCCTCGACCAGTTGCTCCACCAGCAGTGGCGAGAGCCCGAGCGACAACTCGTCAATCATGAGCAGGCGCGGCGCGCTCATCAGGCCGCGGCCGATGGCGCACATCTGCTGCTCGCCGCCCGACATGGTGCCCGCCGCCTGGGTGCGGCGCTCGTGCAGCTTGGGGAAGATCGTATAGACCCGCTCGAGGTCGCGCGCCAGCACGGCTTGCGGCACGCGGCGCGTGTAAGCGCCCATCAGAAGGTTGTCTTCAACGTTCATTGCGCTGAACAGGCGCCGCCCTTCCGGCACATGGGCGATGCCGGCGGTGAGAATGTCCTTCGGGTCGGCCCCCTGCAGGGCGCGCCCTTCCCATTCCACGCTGCCCGCCGTCGGCGTGATCAGGCCCGACAGCGTGCGCATCAGGGTGGATTTGCCGGCCCCGTTGGAGCCGACCAGTGCGGTGATCTCGCCCGCACGCAAGCTGAGGTCAATGCCCCACAACACCGTGATCTCGCCGTAGCCCGCTTCGAGGCCGCGCACGTCGAGCAAGGGCGCTGCCGCGCTCATGGTGCCTCCGCCGCAGGCGCAGCCGCCGCATTGCCGAGCTGCGCGTACTTCTTGCCAAGATAAGCGCCAATCACCTGTGGATCGTTCACCACTTCCTTGGGCGTGCCGTCAGCGATCAGCGCGCCGTTTTGCAGCACCACCACGCGATGGCACACCGTCATCACCACTTTCATCAGGTGCTCGATCAGCACCACCGTCACACCGCGTGCCGCCACTTCACGGATCAGCACCATCGCGTGATCGACCTCGGTGGAGTTGAGCCCGGCGTTGACCTCATCGAGAAACAGCAGGCGCGGCTTCATCGCCAGCGCCTTGGCCAGTTCCAGGCGCTTGCGCATCGCCAGTGTCAGGCTGAAGGCGGGCTTGTCGGCCATTTGTGCGAGCCCGACAAACTCCAGTTGCGCCGCCGCAAACTCGCGCGCCACCGACTGGCGCATGCCGGCCTGCGAAAACAGCGCTGCCGCTGACACGTTCTCCAGCACGGTGAGGTCAGGGAATGGCTGCACGATCTGAAAGGTGCGGGCAATGCCGATGCGCGCGGTCTGATACGGCTTGAGTGGCGTGATGTCGCGCCCCTCGAACTGCACCCGGCCGCTCGATGCGCGATGCACCCCGGTAATCACGTTCACGAGCGTAGTCTTGCCCGCGCCGTTCGGCCCGATCAAACCGAGAATCTCGCCCTGGCCGACGTTGAGCGTGACGTTCTGCACCGCCTGCAGGCCGCCGAAGCGGCGCGTGACGGCATCGAGTTGCAGGAGTTCAGGCATGGCGTGCGTGGCTCCGCATCATCCTGCCGCCTTGCCGGCGAAGCGCGCGCGCAGGGCCTGCGACATCGACATCAGGCCGTTCGGCAAGAACAGCAGCAGCACCACCACCAGAAAGCCGAGCACACCCGAGTGAATCTGCAGGTAGTTGCGCCACACCAGCTCTTCAATGCCGAGAAACGCAAACGCGCCGAGCACTGCGCCTGCCGGCGAGCCCACGCCGCCCAGCAGGGCCATCACGATCGGCTTGACGGCAAACAGCACATCAAACACATCGCCCGGCTCGATGTAATGCACCCACGCGGCGTAGAGCACGCCGGCCATTGCCACAAACACGCCGGAAAACGCGAACGCCAGGCTTTTGTAGAGCGTGGCGTTCACGCCGATCATGTCGGCCGCCGATTCATTCTGCTTGATGCACGCCAGGCCAAAGCCCAGCTTGGAAGTCTGGATCAGGCGCACGCTGACAAACGCCGTCATCAGCAGCGCCCACATCGCCCAGAAGAAAAACGACGCCTCGCCCAACACGCTGCCCGAGCCCTTGACCGCCAGCGGAATGTTCAGCCCCATGCCGCCGCCGGTGAGGTCGGCCGCGGCGTTGGTGAGCTCGCGCAGCACCTCGGCCACCGCCAGGCTGGCGATTGCGAAATAGTGGCCGCGCAAGCGCAGCAGCACAATGCCGAACAACAGCGCCGAGACAAACGCCAAGAGGCCGGCCGCTCCGAGCGCCGCGAGGATCGGCCAGCCCTTGCCGAGCAGAATGCCGCCGCAATAGGCGCCCGAGCCAAAGAACGCTGCCGTGGCAAACGACGGGTAACCCGCAAAGCCGCCAATCACGTTCCACGACACGGCCATGATCGCGTACATGCACGCGATGGTGCCCAGGCGCATCCCGTAAGCACTGCCGAAGAACGGCAATGCGGCCAACAGCACCAGCAGCAACAGGGCAATGCGAAACGAGCCCGGCAGGGCGCGCATCATGGCCATTATTCGAAGCCCCGCTTGCCCAGGAGGCCGTGCGGCCGCACAATCAGAAACACGATCAGCAAGGTGAACGACAGCGTCACCGCATGTTCCGGGCCGAATGCCAGCGCACCAAGACTCTCGACCAACCCGAGGAACAGGCCACCCACCACCGCCCCCGGCACGCTGCCCAGGCCACCGAGCACGCACACCACAAACGCCTTGCCCAGGTACGTGCCCGATGAAATCGGCGAGATCGGGAAAATCATCGCCAGCAACACGCCCGCACAGCCCGCCATCGCCGCACCGAAACCGAACGCCGTGGCGTAGATCGACGGCACATCCACGCCCATCAGGCGCGCGGCCTCGCGGTCGAGGCGCACCGCCACAATGGCGCGGCCGATGCGCGAGCGCCGCAAGATCAGATACAGCGCCAAGGTCAGGAGCAGCGCAAACAGCATTGCGATCACGCGATCAACCGGCACCACCAGCTCACCCCACGACCAGGTGCCTAACGGCGGGTCAAGAATCATGCGCCGGTAGTCGGCCTTGAAGGCGACCAGCATCGCGTTGTTGAGCATCAGGTCGAGGCCGAACGTGAGCGTCAGCGTCACCAGTACCGGCGCGGCTATCACGCGGTTCAATATGCCGCGCTGCACCGCATAGCCCAACGTGAAGAACAGCGGCGCCGCAATCAGCAGCGTGGTCCAGGGGCCGAAGCCCAGCGTGTTGTAGGCGCCCCAGGCGAGGTAGGAGCCGAGCACGATGAACGACCCATGCATCAGGTTGATCACGTTGAGCACGCCCCACACCAGCGAGAAGCCCGCCGCGATACAGGCGTAGAGGCAGCCCAGCACCAGGCCGTTAAGAATGACTTGAAAGCCCAGCATACCGGCCTGCCCGCGTTGCTTCAGTGCTGCTTATGGGTGCGGCTTACTTGACGCCGAGTTTCAGCTCACCCTGTTTGATCGCCGCGGGAAACACCACCACCGTCTTGCCGTTTTGAATCTGGAACACCGGCGGTTCGAGCGAGGTGATCTGGCCGGTCGGGCCAAACTTCACCGGCCCCCAGAAGGTCTGCAGATTCATGCGCGCAAGTTCGTCACGCACTTTGACCTTGTCGAGGCTGC
This sequence comes from Burkholderiales bacterium, assembly GCA_947473125.1. Lineage (GTDB taxonomy): Bacteria > Pseudomonadota > Gammaproteobacteria > Burkholderiales > JAEUOS01 > CANJDH01. The sequence continues at coordinate 15,670 of CANJDH010000029.1, read as the reverse complement.
CGGCCTTTTCGATCGCGATCTGGAACAGCACGCCCGATACCGATGCCGAGGCCTGGGCGTAATCCGGCTCGGATTTGTATTTCTCGCGGAACAGCTTCGCGTAGTTGGCCGGCGTGCCAAAAATGTCCACGCCCTTGTAGCGCGCGCTCGGGTGCCACCACGCGGCGCTGGTGATGTTCTCCGCGCCCTTGCCGGCGGCGTCAATGAACTCCTGATAAGCCGGGCCGGCGATCATGGTCACAACCGGCGCTTCCATCTTCTGGTCGGCCATCTGCTTCTTGATCAGCACCAGGTCGTTGATGTAGCCGGTCGCAAAAATCCAGTGTGGGGCTTTGGATTTGATCTGCGACAGCGCTGCCGAATGGTCGAGCGTGTTGATCGCGTATTTCTCGAAGAACACCACTTCCATGCCGCGCTCCTTGGCGGCCTTCTCCATCTCCTGCGCAATCGCCAGCGGGAACAGATCGTTGCGCGCCAGAATCGCCACCTTGCGCACGCCGGCAGCCTTGAGCTTGACGATGTCGGCGAGCGGCGTGGTCAGCGTGTCGTTCGGCGTGAAGGTGCCGAAGAGATATTTGTAGCCCTGGTCGTATACCTGCGACGACGACGCCGTGGCGGCAATCGTCGGCATGCCGTATTTCTCGGAGACCGTGCTGGCCGCCTTGGCCGCGCCCGAGCCGAACGGCGAGAACAGGAAGTCCACCTTGTCCTGCGTCACCAGTTTCTCGGCGGTTTGCACGGCGCGCGGGGTGTTGGATTGGTAGTCGGTGTAAACGATCTCCACCTTCATCTTCTTGGCGCCGACCTTGATGCCGCCCGCCTTGTTCACCTGCTCGGCCCACAGGTCGTAGCCTTGTTGCTGCTTCAATGCTTCGGGGGCCAGCGGCCCCGTGATGGGCAGCGGCGCACCAAAACGAATCACTCCTTGTGCCGAAGCGGCAAAGCTGCCCAGACCCAGCGCGGCAGCGCCAGCCCAGATGCACAAGGACGCCAGCAAAGAACGACTGGCCGGCCGACGAGAGAAACGCAGTGACATGGTTAACCCTTTCCTGATGGCGTGGGGAAGACTGGGATTCGCAGCATTCACGAATGCACACTCTGTGTACGAAGTATAGCCGTGCGGGTCGGGACATCCGACAGTCGATGAAACTTTACTAGCCGCAGCAGCGGAGCAAACGTCAGCTGAACTTACCTAAGGAGTGCGCCAGCTCACCGGATGCCACGTCGCAAGAAACCTTGATGTTCTTGACGATAATCACGCGGCGCGTTACTATTTGCCATGCCCATCAAGTCGTTCAAGTGCGCCGACACGGAAAGGCTTTTCATTCGCCAGCGCGTCAAGCGTTTCGTCAATATCGAAGCCGTAGCGCGGCGCAAACTAGAACAACTCGATTGGGCCGGTGTACTTGAAGACTTGCGCGTACCCCCGGGTAACCGGCTCGAAGCGCTCTCAGGCAATCGCGCCGGGCAGCACAGCATTCGCATCAACGATCAGTTTCGCGTGTGTTTCGTATGGGCCGCAGATGGCGTACGAAACGTCGAAATCGTGGACTACCACTGACACGGAGCAACACCATGCGCAAATCCCCCAAATTGGCTCCCGTATCCCCTGGCGAAATGTTGCTTGAGGAATTCCTCAAACCGCTCGGCATTTCGCAATATCGCCTGGCCAAAGAGATTGGTGTGCCCGCGCAGCGCATTGGCGAAATTGTGGCGGGCCGCCGCTCGATCACGGCCGATACCGACTTGCGACTGTGCCGTTTCTTTGGGTTGTCAGACGGCTATTGGTTGCGCGGCCAGGCACGCTACGACACGGAATGCGCCAAGGATCAACTGGCCGATGCCCTCAAGAGCATCAAGCCCTGGCCTGGGATGGGGGCGGCGCTCGCCGCCTGATTTTGATTATCGACCGGAGAGCTGCTCCAGGAGCGCTTCTCCGGCCTATTACCGTCTGACGGCAGGTTACTTCACCGCCGAATAATTCACCGGCACCCACTGATACCCGCTGCCCTGCGCACGCAGCCGCCCGATGCCGGGGAACGACACATGTGCAATGCCCACCAGGTAACCCTGCTTGGCGGCCTCGGCATAGGCCTTCTTGCGCTGCGCGGCAGCGGCCTTGGAATCGGTATCGAACTGGATCGTCACGCCCGGGTTTTCAAACTGCACCGCGGCTACGTGCATCAGGTCGCCCCAGAACACCATCTTCTGGCCCTTGCTCTCGGCCACGTAAAAAGTATGGCCGGGCGTATGGCCGTGGGTGGCTTGCGCCTTCACGCCGGGCACCAGATCGGTATTGCCCTCGAACGGCTTGAACTTGCCGGCCGGTAGCCAAACCGCCTCCTCTCCTGGGCGATGTGGATGATTGCGGCGCTCAATGCCGCTGTCTATTCATTGGCGACAGGTGGGTGCCGGTAACTGTCTCGGGATAGCCCCACAAGTGAACACGCTCGCCTCTCGGACAGATCAACCAGCTCAATCATCTGTCCGACAGCCTTGCGTTTGACCTGTGGGGCTAGCGCTTTACCCCGAATACGGTCTTGAGGGCATGAATGTCGAGGTGTGCGTCTGCCAGCAGCCGTTTGAGCTTGGCGTTCTCGCTCTCCAGCTCTTTGAGCCGCTTGGCATCCGACACTTCCATGCCACCGAACTTGGATCGCCATTTGTAAAACGTGGCGTCGCTGAAGCCGCCTTTGCGGCACAGCTCCTTGATCGGCATCCCTGCATCGGCCTGTTTCAAGAACCCGATGATCTGTTCTTCGCTGAATCTGCTCTTCTTCATGTCCGTCATTCTCCATGGTCTGACGGACTTCCTCTACTCTCAGCTGGTACGGCCTACGGGGGGCAGGTCACAAGCGCGAGCCGCGTCTCGATTGGCAGTGAGATGCGTCCGAACAGGCGCTGGGCGCAGGTAGTCTTCACCAGATTCGTCCACGATGCGCAGCATGCCGGTCGCTTCAGACGCGGCGTCGAGCAGCCTTCGTAAACCTTGCCGGGCTCAAGTGGGGCCGGTGTTTTGCCGCTCGACGGGCAGATTGCAAGCGCATAGAGAGTGAGAGTGCGCTGGTTTTGCCTTTGACCTTACCGAGGCCATCGCGCCTCACTACTTTTTGTCTCTTGGGGGAACCGGGTCGTGTCCGTAGGTGTCCCTGGAGCGAATCTGACCATTCCGGCCATGAATCAATATTTCGGAATGGTCGTTCTGGGCGATCCGTCGACCTTGGTCGATGGCTTGCTGCTGGGTTTCAAACAGGCCGCTGGCGCGGCTGTTTCCCGGCCTTACGGTAGCCCAACCATCACCCCTGGGGACGACATGCACATCTTTTGAATTAGCCATCTGAAAACCTCTTGAGTTTTTGATGCAGTGCGCCGATAATAGTTTACAAATAATATCTTGTAAAGTACGTTTGTAAACCATAGGAGAAAGCACATGATCGGCAAAAGACTGAAGTTGGCCAGAGATGCGGCCGGCTTGTCGTTGCGCGAACTGGAGGCAGTCCTCCAAAAGCTCGTCAGCGCACAGGCCATAGGGAAGTACGAGCGCGATGAAATGATGCCTAGTTCCAGCGTGTTGATTGCGCTGTCCAAAGCATTGAAGGTTTCTCCGGAATACCTTCTAAGTGCACAGGAGGTAGAACTGGCGGGTATCGATTTCAGGAAATCGGCATCAGCCGCAGCCAAGGAAGAGCGCGCCGTTGAGGCGATGGTGTTGGATCAGGTCGAACGCTATTTGCAGCTTGAAGATCTGTTGCCAGGGCAAGATGGCCTTTGGTCGCTGCCACGTAGCGCGGCGTTCACGATCGGCAACTTGGAAGAGGCGGAGCTTGCTGCAGATGCGCTGCGCAAGCTTTGGAAGCTTGGCATCGACCCAATTCCGATGATGGCCGAATTGCTGGAGGAGAACGGCGTCAAGGTTGTTGCATTGGATCTCCCCGAGTCGGTGTCCGGGTCAAAGGCATTTGTGAAGCGCCACAGGAGCGTAGATGTGCCAGTGATTGTGGTCAACCAAAACCACAATGGGGAACGACAGCGATTTACCCTGGCGCATGAACTCGCCCATTTGGTGTTGAGGTTTAACAAGGGCTTTGAAGATGCCAAGCAGGAGAAGGCGGCCGACCGGTTCGCCGGGGCATTTTTGATGGCCAAGGAAATGCTCTTCTCGCTGTTTGGAGAAAAGCGCAAGTCGATTTCCATGGGCGAACTGATTGAGCTTAAACAACTATTTAAGGTCAGTGTTGCCGCCCTCGTGCATCGCTGCCACGAACTTGAAATCATTTCACGCAACGCGTTTCACGACCTCTGGAATCAAATCAAGGCCCTCAACCTGAATCATCCGGAAACGAAAGAGCCGAATTCTATTCCCAAGGAAGTTCCGGCACGCATGCAGCGCTTGTGTTTTCGCGCGGTGACCGAAGGGGTGATATCAGAAGCAAAGGCGGCGTCGTTGATGCGAATCACGACGCGTGAACTGGACCGGCGTCTGTCTGCGCACGGCGTTGCGTTCGCATGATTGTCTTGGTGTCCGACACGTCGGTATTGATCGACCTTGAGCGGGGTGACCTGCTTGAGGCGGTGTTCGCGTGCGGACACCAGTTGGTTGTGCCCGACTTGCTGTACGAACACGAACTGGAACCTGAGAACGGACCACTGTTGAGACAAATGGGTCTGAGTGTCGTGGCACTTACATCGGAGGAGGTCGAGTTTGCGCAGAAAGTCCAGATTGCCAATGCTCTCTTGTCAATACCTGATTGCTTTGCGTTGAGTTGTGCCAGGCGGCCTGAGCATGTGCTTGTCAGCGGGGACAAGGCATTGCGCGCGGAGGCGGGCGAAAAGAAAGTTGAATGCCGTGGAGTGTTGTGGCTGCTGGATCAGATGGAAGCCAGTGGCACGATCGCGAAAATGTCGTTGGCAGAAGGCTTGCAAAAAATCGTCTCGCACCCTCGTTGCCGGCTTCCAAAACATGACGTCAATGAGCGGCTCGCTCGCTGGACGGTAAAATAGCGCTCTATAGACCGCTGAAACCGTTGGTGGGAGCGCATCTCGAGCCTGTCCACAGAATTACATTCAGCCCTCCGGCACCAACCGCAACAACGTAATCTCCGACGGTATCCCGAACCGGTTCGGCGGCCCCCAATAGCCGGTCCCCCGGCTGGTGTACACCCACAAGTCTTCCAGCCGGCGCAGCCCGGCAACGAACGGCTGTTGCAGCCGCACGAAAAAATTCCACGGCAAGAACTGGCCGCCGTGGGTGTGGCCGGATATTTGCAAGTGAAAGCCCGCATCCGCCGCGGCTGCGGCGCTGCGTGGCTGGTGTGCCAACAAGAGGCGCATCGAGGCGTGCTCGGGTGCTCCGGCTATGGCCGAGTGCGGGTCGCTGCGGTGCGTGGGGTCAAAGTGGTGGGCGCTGACGTCCGTGACCCCGGCCACCACCAGCGCGGCAGCGTCGTGCTGCACCACCACGTGTTCGTTGAGCAGAACGCGGATGTCGAGGCGTTGCAGTTCGTCTATCCATGCGTGGGCGCCGGAGTAGTACTCGTGGTTGCCGGTGACGAAAAAGGTGCCGTGGCGCGAGGCCAGGCGGGCCAGGGGCTCTACGTGGCGGCGCAGTTCGGCGACGCTGCCGTCGACCAGGTCGCCGGTAATCGCCACCATGTCGGCCCCGAGCCGGTTGACCGCCTCGACCACCGCGTGCACGTAGCCGGCCTTGATGGTGTGGCCGACGTGGATGTCGGTGATCTGGGCGATGGTGAAGCCGTGTAGTTCCACCGCGAGGCCGGCGATCGGGATGTCCACATGCACCACGGCCGCGGTGCGGCGCGCGCTGACAAAGCCGATCAGAGTGGCGGCAGCGGCAAAGGCCAGCGCCCAGCGTGCCGAGGTGGTTTCCCACACTGGCGTGGGAATCAAGGCGGGCCACACCCACGAGAGCGCGGCCGCGAGCAGCAGGGCGACATCGCGCACCAGGGCCAATACGAAGAGGGACGAGAACAGGCCCATGAACAGCATGCCGAGCCAGGCGAGGGCTTCGGTGAATTTTCCCCAATGGCTGCGCCGGGCGATCAGGCTCAGCGGAATCATCAGCGTCGAGAGCACCAGCAAGGCCACAAACCCGGCCAGCGCCCACGGTGCGCCGGCAAACGCCGCAGCCAGGCGCAGGCCGACGTAGACGTGCAACATGGCTGAAAAACCGAAGAGGAGGGTGCGGCCCATGAAAGGGTATGCCTGCTGGAGTGGGGAAGCTTAAGGTGCGCCTGTTGTACCGGGACTTCAAGGGCGGCAACGTTTCTTTACATCAGCGCAACGCAGCAAAAGCCCTGTTGCCGCCGCCGGTATACTGCACCTGCCGCACCACAATACAACGGAGACAAAACATGACCATCAGCGCCAAGACGCTCTGGCAACACGGCATTCGCCGCCTGACTCTCGCCACTACCCTCGCCGCCGGCATCGCTGCGGCCGCCCTGCCCGGCGCCGTATCAGCCGCCTGGCCGGCCGACCAGCCGATCAACATGATCATTGCCTACGCCCCCGGCGGCGGCACCGACATCATCGCGCGCAACATCATCCCCTTCCTCGAAAAGCACCTCGGTGACGGCGCCAAGATCAACGTGGTGAACCGGCCCGGCGCCGGCGGCGGCATCGGCTTCGCGGCCATCGCGGCGGCGCCCAACGACGGCTACACCATCGGCTTCATCAACACGCCGCCGATCGTCACCATCCCGATCGAGCGCAGCGCCGGGTGGACATTGCAAAGCTTCGACCTGCTCGGCAACGTGGTCGACGACCCAGGTACCTTCTGCGTGCACGTCGACAGCCCCTACAAGACCCTGGCCGATGTGGCAGCTTTTGCCAAGGCGAATCCGGGCAAGATGACCGTGGGCAGCACCGGCGTCGGGTCGGACGATCACCTCGCGATGATGTTTTTCGAGAAGAGCGCCGGCGTGAAGATGAGCCACATTCCGTTCAAGGGTAGCGCCGATACGCGCACCGCCGTGATCGGCCGCCACATCGAGGTGGCTGCCATCAATGTCGGCGAGGCGCTGCAATACTTGAAAGGTGGCTCGCCGCTGCGCTGCCTCGGGCAAATGACCTCCAAGCGCCTGCCGGCTGCGGCTGACTGGCCGACCTTCCGTGAGCAGGGCTTCGCCTTCGACATGGCGTCGTTGCGCGGCATCGTCGGCCCGAAGGGCATGCCGGCGGCGATCCGCGAGCGCTTTGTGCAAGCGATCGAAAAATCCCAGGCCGACCCGGCCTTCAAGCTCGCCGCCGAGCGTGCGTTTGCGCCGATCCGCTACCTCGGGCCCGCCGCGTATGAGGCCGAGCTCAAATCCGACGACGTGCGCTTTCGTGCGCTCTGGAAAGAACTGCCCTGGACCGACAAGTAAAAAAGGATTTGCAATGCATGATCTGTTGATTCGCGGCGGCACGGTCGTCGACGGTACCGGCGCGGCGTCTTTCACCGGCGACGTGGCGGTGAAAGACGGCAAGGTTGTCGAGGTCGGCAAGATCACCGCTGCGGCCACGCGCACCATCGACGCCAGCGGCCTGATGGTGGCGCCGGGCTGGGTCGACATTCACACCCATTACGACGGCCAGGCCAGTTGGGACCCGTACATGACGCCCTCGTCATGGCACGGCGTCACCACCGCGGTCATGGGCAATTGCGGCGTCGGCTTTGCGCCCGCCAAACCCAGCCAGCGCGAGTGGATGATCGAGCTCATGGAAGGCGTCGAAGATATTCCCGGTGCGGTGCTCAATGAAGGCGTGAAGTGGGAGTGGGAAAGCTTTCCGCAATACCTTGACGCGGTCGACAAGACGCCACGCATCATGGACCTTGGTGCGCAGATTCCGCATGCTGCCGTGCGCGTGTTTGTGATGGGCGAGCGTGGTGCGCGGCGCGAAGAAGCCACGCCGGATGACATTGCGAAGATGGCTGCCGTGGTCAAAGAGTCGATCACGGCCGGGGCGCTGGGCTTTTCCACCTCGCGCACCTTCGTGCACCGCACCTCGCGCGGCGAACAGACCCCCACGTTCGGCGTGGCCGAGCATGAGCTCACCAGCATTGCCAAGGCCGTGGGTGAAACCGGGAAGGGTGTGTTGCAGATGATCTCGGACTTTGACGACATCGACAGCGAGTTTCATATCCTCGCTGAGTCGGCGCGCATCAGCGGCCGACCCTTGTCGTTCACGCTGTTGCAGCGCGATGCCATGCCCGAGAAGTGGCGTGCCGTGATGCAGCGGGTCGCCGCCGCGCGTGGCCAGGGCCTCGACATCAAGGCGCAGGTGGCGTGCCGGCCGATCGGCATGGTGCACGGGCTCGAATGCTCGATGCAGCCGTTTTTCCTCACGCCCGGCTACGTGGAAATCGCGGCGCTGCCGCTGGCCGAGCGGGTTGCGCGTCTGCGTGACCCGGCCTTGCGTGCACGCATCATCAAGGAATCGGCCACACCGCCGGACAACTGGCGCCTTGCCAGCATCACGCGCGACTTTCACAAGCTGTATCCATTGAGCGGCGATCAGGCCAATTACGAACCGCGCGCCGAGGACAGCGTCGCCGGCATCGCCAAGTCCACCGGCCGCACGCCTGAAGAGGTGGCCTATGACCTGATGCTCGAAGACGGCGGCAAGAAAAAGTTCTACTTCCCGCTCTACAACTACACCGACAACAACCTCGATGTGGTGCGCGAAATGCTCAGCAACCCGGCCACCCTGCTCGGGTTGGGCGATGCCGGCGCGCACTGCGGCTACATTTGCGATGCGAGCTACCCCACTTATCTCTTGAGCCACTGGGGGCGCGACCGCAGCCGTGGCGACAAGCTGCCAGTCGAATTCCTGGTGCATGCACAAACCCTGCGCAATGCGCGCGGCGTCGGCATCATGGATCGCGGCTCCCTCACACCGGGCATGAAGGCCGACATCAACCTGATTGACTTCGCGCATCTACGTGCCAACGCACCGCAGATGAAGTACGACCTGCCCGCCGGCGGTCGCCGCCTGGTGCAAACCGCGAATGGTTATGAGGCCACCTTTGTTTCCGGCGAGCTGGTGATGGAGAAGGGCAAAGCCACTGGCGCGTTGCCGGGCCGGCTGGTGCGCAGCAGCGTGGCGCCTCACTAAAAGCGAAACACCAAAAGCAAACAGGCTGGGTGGCACATGAAAGTTACAGACATTCGCGTTCATGTGCTCAAGAGCCCGTTGGCCGAGCCGTTCGCGTTTTCTCAAGGCTGGGTGAAGCAACGCAGCGCCACGCTGGTGGAAGTGTCGACCGACGAAGGCATCACCGGCTGGGGCGAGGCGTTTGCGCAGGGGCTGGAGCCGCCCGAGATTGCTGCGGCTGCGATCGAATATGCCTTGAAGCCGATCATCCTTGGCGCCGACCCGCGCAACACCGAAGTGCTGTGGCATCGCATGTATCACGCCACGCGCGACTACGGCCGCAAGGGTTCGGTGGTTTCGGCCATCAGCGCCATCGACATTGCCCTGTGGGATATCGCCGCGCGCAGCCACAACGTGCCGATTTACCAGTTGATGGGCGGCGCATTCCGCACCCAGGTGGAGCCCTACGCGACGGGCTTCTACCGCATCAAAGGCCAGGGTGAAGCGGCGCGCCTTGCCGAAGAAGCGATTCGTCACCACGATGCCGGCTTTCGTTTGATGAAGGTCAAGCTCGGCTATGGCGTGAACGACGACATCGTTTGCATGGAAGCCATCGCAAAGGCCATCGCCGGCCGCAACATCACGCTGATGATCGACACCAACCACGCCTACGGTCGCGCCGAAGCGCTGCAACTGGGCCGCGCCCTAGCCGGCTACCAGTTGCGCTGGTACGAAGAGCCGGTGGTGCCAGAGGACACGCGCGGTTACGCCGAAATGCGCGAGAAGCTCACCATGCCGATCGCCGGCGGCGAGAACGAGCACACGCTGTTTGGTTACCGCGAATTGTTTGCGGCCGGCAGCGTCGATATCGCGCAGCCGGACCTGGGCTCGTGCGGCGGCATCACGGCAGCGCGCCACATTGCGGCGCTGGCGCAGTCGCACGGCGTGGCGGTCAACCCGCATGTGTGGGGCTCGGCGATCGCCCAGGCCGCCTCGTTGCAGATGATCGCCGCGCTGCCGGTCACGCACCACTCGCTGTTCGCGCAGGAGCCGGTGTTCGAATACGACCGCTCATCGCATCCGTTCCGCCAGTTCCTGATTACCGAGCCGATTGTGCAGCAGGACGGCTGGGTGCCGATTCCCTCCGGGCCCGGGCTCGGCGTGACGATCGACCGCGCGGTACTCGAAAAGTACCGGGTCTAGACAGGCATCGGCCCCCAACCCGTGGTGGATACGACTTTCAGGGCATCGACAAGGCGTCAAGCGGGCTTGCGTCGCGCAAACCGTGCAGGCTGGTCATCAACCTCGCTAGCGTGAACTCGCGCAGGCTCGCGCCCGATGCATTCGCGCCGATCAGGAAGAAACCGCTGTCGCGCTCGAAGTAGCCGGCGCCGACGCGGATCACCGATTTGACGATCATGTTGCGCATCAGGTGCAGCCAGAAGCGCTGCAAGTGCTCGGGCGGCAGCGCGCGCACGCTCGCGTAGCCCTTGAAGGCGCCCTGCACGAACGCGGCGTCGTGGAAGCAGGCCAGCAACGACAGGTCGTCCATCGCGTCGCCGCTGATCGCATCGTCGAAGTCGATGAAGGCGGCGATCTGATTGGTGCTGCCGAGCACATTCCACAAGGCCAGGTCCTTGTGCACGAACACGCCGGCCTCCAGGTTCAGCAAGTCGCGTCGGTCTTCGATCGCGGCTAGAAGCTCGCGGCCTTGCGATTCAGTGAGGAATTGGCGTGTCACGAGGAAATCGAGGTGCCGCTGCAGATGGAGCCAGTGATAGTCGGCGTAGCGCGCGTGCCATCCCCGCAGCGCCGCGCCGCCATGCAGCGGCCCAAAGCCCGGGAACGTCAGCTGCTGCCAGGTCGCGACTGACACGCCAATGTCGAAGGCGATGCGCGGCACGTCGAGCGTGCTTTGCTTGTGCCAATGGTTGAGGTCGGGTGCGTCGATGCGTTCCAGCGCCTGCCAGGCGAAGGGCACGCAGCGGCGCGTCGCGTCTACGCCAAACACGCGCGGCGTGGGTACACCTAGCGCGCGCACCCGGTCGAGCAATGCCGATTCGATGGCGAGCTGGGCGTCTTGCTCTGGGCCGTTCTCGACGCGGATGAACAGGGCTTGGCCATCGACATCGGCGTTCCAGGTCAGATGGTTGCCCTGGCCCGCGCCGGGGGCGAGGGTAATGGCGGAGGTACCGAAGTGGTCGCGCAGTGCGCCGAGGAGCGGCGCTTCGATGGCTGCCGCACCATCACGCGCCTGGGTGCCGTGAAACGCCGCCGGGCGGTCGCACTTCCAGTAATAAATGTCCTGCCGGCTCATTCGAGAAATGGCCTGAAACCATTGGTGGGAGCAGCTCCTGGGCCGATGACCCTCACGCGGCAGCGTGCTTGGCGTGGCCGGCAGCGGCCTCGCGGGTGTTGCCGATGTCGGACACGGTGGCGCGGTGCATGTCGCGCGGCCAGCGGCGTTCGTCGTATTCGGTGCCGCGGTGCATGGTGCAACGGTTGTCCCACATGACGAGGTCGTTCTGGCGCCAGCGGTGCGTGTGGACGAACTGGCGCTGCGTGGCGTGCGCCATCAGCTCGGCGATCAGCCCGTGGGCTTCGTCGTCGGGCATGCCGGCGATGCGGAACGCGTGCGACGCGAGGTACAGCGCACGCCGCCCGCTTTCCGGAATCGTGCGCACCAGCAGTTGCAGCGCGCCCGGCAGCGAGGTGCGCTCGCGCTCCGAGTAGTCGGTAAAACCGATCGTGGCGCGCGAATGGAATATCGAATGCTCGACCACCAGGCCATCGATGCGCTGTTGCATCGCCGTGGGCAAGGCATCCCATGCGGCGCGCATGTCGGCGAACTGGGTGTGGCCGCCGATCGGCGCAACCCGGCGCGAGTACAGCAGCGAGGTCAGGGCCGGTACATGGCGAAAGCTGCTGTCGGTGTGCCACAGACGGTTCGCCAGGCCCGACTGGCGCTTGCGGCTTTCGGCCGGCAGGATGTTGTTGTCGGCATCGAGGTTGGAAACGTCCGAGACGCGGTTGTCTATGCGCTCTTTCTTGATCTCGTCGGCATACGAGTTGATGTTCGGTTCCATCGGGCCGAACACCTGCGCAAAAGCAACGTGCTGGTCGGAGGTCAGCCCTTGTGCCGGGAACACCAGCACCGCGTATTGCCAGAATGCCGCCTTGATGGCGTCGCGGTCTTCGGGCGACAGCGGCTTGGCGAGATCGACATCGCCAACCTCGGCGGCGAAATCGGGCGTGACCGGATAAATGCTGATGGCCATGCGTGTCCTCGCGCCGACTATTCCGGCGAGATGCCGGTGTCTTTGACCACGCGCGCCCACTTGGCCAGGTCGCGGCGAATGAAGGCGGCAAATTCTTCCGGGGTGCCGGCGGTTGCCTCTGCACCTTGCGATTCAACCCACTTCTGGGTAGCCGGGTCGCGCATGATTACGAGCAGTTCGCGATTGAGCGAGGTGATGATCAACTCGGGCGTGCCGGCCGGTACGAAGATGCCGAACCAGTTGTACTTCTCGAAGCCGGGAACGCCGGCTTCGGCCAGCGTGGGGACATCGGGCAGCAGCGGCCAGCGCTTCGCTCCGGTGACGGCGAGGGCGCGCAGCTTGCCATTCTTGACATGCGGTACGGCGGTATCGTTGAACATCATCTGGATTTGCCCGCCGAGGAGGTCGGTCAGTGCCGGCCCGGTGCCTTTGTAGGGCACGTGGGTCATGCGCGTGCCGGTGGCGCCCTTGAACATCTCGCCGGCGAGGTGGCTGACGCCGCCGCTGCCGGTCGAGCCGTAGTTGACCTGATCGGGGCGCGCCTTGGCCAGTGCAATCAACTCGGCCACGTTTTGTGCCGCCACGCCGGGATGGACCACCACGACACTCTGGCTCTCGACCACCAGCATGACCGGCGCGAGATCGACAAGCGGGTCGAACGGCAGCGACTTGTAGATCAGCGTGTTCAGGCCCACCGTCGCGTTGTTGCCGATGTAGATGGTGTAGCCGTCCGGCGCCGACTTGGCCGCCTTGGCCGCACCGATGTTGCCGCCGCCGCCAGGCACGTTTTGCACCACCACCGGCTGCTTGAGGCGCTCGCTTAACGGTTTGGCGATGGCGCGCGCCAGCGCGTCGGTAAGGCCGCCGGGTGGATACGGCACGATGAGTTGCAGAGGTTTATCGGGCCAGGCCGCCTGCGCCAGAGTGGCCGCGCAGGCGCAGGCGACGATAAATACCCTCGTGATTGTGTGCATCATGCTGTTTTGCCGTCTCCCATTGTTCGAACCATTGTAGCGAAGGCACGCTTGCGTGCGTGTCGCTTGCGGATGGTGACGCGAAGATGGCATTGGTGCATCGCAGCGCATCGGTGCCCGGGGTTTCCTTGACGTGGGCGGGATGCTGAGGCTAAATAGCCGCTCCAGTGCCGGTTGAACCGGCAGTGCGCCTGAATCGGAAAGGTGGACGGAATGAAGAGACATATCCGCATGGTGGTCGAACAGCCTTGGCATTTGCTGGGCGCCTTGCTTGGCGGGTTTGCGGCTTGGGCGTTGCCCCTAGAGGCGCAAGCCCAGTATCCCGCCAAACCGATCCGCATCGTCGTGCCGGTGGCGACCGGCGGCATTGCCGACTATTACTCACGCGTGATCGGCGCCAAGCTGCTTGAATCCTGGGGGCAGGCGGTGCTGGTGGAGAACCGCACCGGCGGCGGCGGCAACATCGGCGCTGACGTGGTGGCCAAGGCCCCGGCCGACGGGTATACCCTGGTGATGGGCTTTGTTGGCTCGCACGCGGTAAACCAGTTCCTGTTCGCCAAAATGCCCTACGACACCATGCGTGATTTTGCGCCGGTGGCGATGGTGATAGAGGCTGAAGGGATTCTTGCCGTGCACCCTTCGTTGCCGGTGAACTCGGTGTCGGACCTGCTTGCCTTGGCGCGCGCCAAGCCCGGCACCCTGTCGTACGCCTCCGGCGGGGTCGGAACCGCCAGCCACCTCGCCGGCGAATTGTTCAAGTCGATGACCAAGACCTTCATGGTGCATATTCCGTATCGCGGCAATGCGCCGGCGATTGCCGACCTGATCGGCGGGCAGACCCAGCTGACGTTTGCGACGCTGCCGACGGCGATTCCGCATGTGCGCGCCGGCAAGCTCAAAGGCATCGCCGTGATCGGCAATGCGCGCTCGGCGGCGGCGCCGCAGTTGCCGACGATTGCGGAGTCGGGCGTGCCGGGATTTTCGGTCAACAACTGGATCGGGCTGTTTGCACCGGCAGGCACGCCGCCCGATATCGTGCGCAAGCTCAACACCGAAGTAATGCGCATCATGCGACTGCCCGAAATCACGCGGCGCATGGAGGTCGAGGGCGAGCGCCATACGCCGAATACGCCCGAACAGTTTGGCCAGTTCGTGCGCGATGAGGCCACCAAATGGGGCAAGGTGGTCAAGGATGCCGGCCTCACGGCTGAATAGTGCATGTCAACCGCAATCCACCATGGAGATGATGTGAGTACCGATGCCCAGTTGAAGCAGATGATTGCGGAATACCGCATGCTGTCCACCGCCAACGTATCCGACGGCCTCGACCGCCTTGGCATCAAGGGCGCGCCGCACGGCATCGGCCCGTTGTGGGAAGCCTGCCCCAAGATCGTCGGCCCGGCGGCTACCCTCAAGCTGGTGCCGGTGGGTGAGGCGACCGAATCGCCGGTGCTCGGCACGCTCGAAGCGATCAAGCTGGGCAAGCCAGGCGACGTACTCGTGATCGACCAGGCCGGGCGCATGGATGTCAACAGCTTCGGTGGTGTGGCGGGCTTTACCACGCGCCATCTCGGCCTCGCCGGTTGCGTGATGGACGGCGTCACGCGCGACATTGATGAGTTCAAGCAGCTCAACCTGCCGGTGTTTGGCAAAGGGGCGATCCAGCAATCGATCCGCAACCGCTGTGCTTGCGCCGGCTACGCGATCGAAGTGCAGTTGGGCGGCGTGCCGGTGAAACCCGGCGACCTGATCATGGCCGACGAAAACGGCGTTTGCGTGATCCCCAAGGACAAGATTGCCGACGTGCTCGAATTCGCCAGGCTTTTCAAGTCGATTGAGGACAGCGTGATTGAAGCCGTGCGCGGCGGCATGGACCCGGTGATCGCGCACGATCGGGTACGCTACGACATGATGACCGCCGCCGGCTACAAGCCCTGAGCGGCGGCACCATGGCCACCATTACGCGCGGCAATCCGCCCGGCATGAAGAATGTCCGGGCCAGCGTCTACAACCATTCTGTGCGCGTCGACATTCCCAAAAGCCTGAATTTTGTTTCGGGGCAGTTGGCGCGCGACGCCGACGGGCGGCAAGTGGGTGTGGGCGACATGCTCGAACAAACCCGGCAGTGCCTCAGCAATATTGAAAAGAGCCTGGTCGCCGCAGGAGCGGCGCTGACCGACATTGTGAGCACAACGGTCTACACCACCGACATGCGCGAGTTCAAGCAGATCGTTGCCGCGCGCGAAGAATTTTTCAAGGACCACCTGCCCACCAGCACCATGGTGGAAGTCAATCACCTCGCCGAGCCAGGCCTGATGGTGG
>CANJDH010000028.1 GCA_947473125.1 Burkholderiales bacterium | reverse complement strand
TGCTGATCCACCTCACCGAACACCGGCGCGGCATGTGGCTGGCCAAGTCGCTCAAGCCGCGTTTCTCGGTCGCGCCGCAATTTCGCAACGACGACGCGCTCTGGGACGAAAGCTTCACCCACTTCTACAAGCTGGTGGCGCGCGGCAACAGCCGGCATACGGTGGAATCCAACCTCGACGCGCTGCGCCGCATCGGCGTACACCCGGCCGAAGACGAAAAATCACTGCTCCTGATTGACGGCGCCGAAGCCGCCACCCGGGTCGAGGCGCTGCTGGCAAAACAACTGGTGGGCCCGGGCTACGTGCATGTGCATCCCACCTCGCGCTGGCTGTTCAAGACCTGGCCGCCGGAGCGGGTCGCGCAGTTGATCGACGCACTGCAAGCCGACGGCCGGCGCGTGGTGCTCACGGCCGGCCCTGCAGCAAAAGAGACGGCGGTGATCGAACGCATCCTCGGCCTGTGCGCCACGCCGCCGGTGAGTCTGGCCGGCTTGCTCAACCTGAAGGAGCTCGCCAGCGTGGCGCGCCGCGCCGCGCTGTTTGTCGGCGTCGATTCGGCGCCGATGCACATTGCCGCGAGCCAGGGTACGCCGGTCGTCGCCTTGTTCGGGCCGTCGGGCGAGGTCGAATGGGGCCCGTGGAAAACCGTGCATCGCATCGTGACCTCCGATGCGCATCCGTGCCGCCCCTGCGGGCAGGACGGTTGCGGCGGCAGCAAGGTCAGCGAATGCCTGACGACATTGCCGGTGGCGCGCGTACTCGATGCTGCGCGGGCGCTGCTGGCCGCATGAGGCGGGCGTGACGGTTCGGAGCGCCACACCGTGAAGCTGGCCCTGGTGCGGCAGCGCTACACCCCGTTCGGCGGCGCCGAGCGCTTCATGGATCGTGCCATCCAGGCACTCGGCAAGGACGCCGACATCAGCGTGTTCGCACGCGCATGGCGCGGTGAAGCGGCCGGCTACCGGTTTATCGAATGCAATCCGCCGCATCGGGGCAACGTGCAGCGCGAGCGCGGCTTCATCGCCGCGGTGCGCCAGGCGCTGCAGGCCGAGCGTTTCGACCTGGTCCAGTCGCATGAACGCATGGTGCCCGACAGCATCGCCGCGCCGTTTGTGTATCGCGCCGGCGACGGCGTGCATGCCACCTGGCTGCAGGAACGCGCGCGCGCCCAGGGCATCAGCGGCAGGCTGCGCAATGCGCTCAACCCCTACCACCGCTTCATGGTGGCCCTGGAGCGCGACATGTTCACCCACCCCGGGCTCTCCGGCGTGATCTGCAATTCGCGCATGGTGCGCGACGATATCGCCGCCCGCTTTGCCGTGGCGGATGCGAAGCTGCATGTCATCTATAACGGCGTCGACCTCGACAAATACCATCCGCGCCTGCGCGAGCATCGCGCCAAAACCCTTGGTGGGAGCGGGTTTCCGGCCGATCTTCCCCTGCTACTGTATGTCGGCTCGGGGTTCGAGCGCAAGGGTGTGCAGCAATTGCTGCAGGCATTCGCGCGCGCCAGGCCCCACGCAAATCTGGCCATCGTCGGCGCCGACAAGCATGCGGCGCGCTATGTACGCCTGGCCGCGCGGCTCGGCCTGGCCGCACAGGTGCGATTTGTCGGCGCGGTACCCGACGTCACGCCCTGGTACGGCGCCGCCGATGCGCTGCTGCTGCCAACCCTGTACGATCCGATGCCGAATGCGGCGCTTGAAGCCCTCGCCTGCGGCCTGCCGGTGTTGACCAGCAGCGCCTGCGGCGCCGCCGAGTTCATCACCGAAGGCGTCAATGGATATGTCCGCAACGCGCTCGACCTTGACGGCATGGCGCAGGCCATCAGCTGGCTTGCCGACCCGGCGCGCAGCGCGCCGATGCGCGCCGCGGCGCGGGCCGCCGTCACGCATTTATCGCTCGATGCGATGGCCCGGGAACTGCTCGCGCTGTACCGGCGTCTCGCCCCGCGCGGGTAAAATCGCAGGTTCCCAAGGCAAAGCGCGTCACAGCGCGCAATACGCCCCCCATGTCCGCAGCCCCAGACGGCGCCGTAGCAGCAGAAGCAGCGCCGGCGCCGCCCACCAGTACCATGCTGTACCTGCGCCTGCTCACCTATGTGGCGCCGTACCGGGTGGTATTCGGCCTGGGCATTCTCGGCATGATGCTGGCCGCGCTCACCGAACCGCTGTTCCCGGCGCTGATGAAGCCGATGCTCAACGAAGGCTTTGGCGGCAAGAGTCGTGAAAGCCTCGCCTGGATTCCGGCGGCGCTGATCGGCATTTTCCTGCTGCGTGGGGTGATCACCTTCATCACCTCCTACACCCTGGCCTGGGTGTCGAACCGGATCCTGATGGACATGCGCGACGCGATGTTTGCACGCCTGGTGCGCCTGCCGACCACCTATTACAACAACCAGTCGTCCGGCACGCTCATTTCACGCATCGCCTTCGACGTCAACAACGTCACCAGCGCTGCCACGTCGGTGCTCACCGTGCTGGTGCGCGACTCGATCACGGTGCTGGGCCTGTTCGGCTGGCTGCTTTATGAGAACTGGCGCCTGACCCTGGTGGCGCTGGCGATCATCCCGCTCTCGGCGCTGGTGATCAAGCTGTTTTCGTCGCGCCTGCGGCGCATGAGTCGCGAGGCGCAGCGCGCCATGGGCGACATCACCCATGTGCTCGGTGAATCGATCGACGCCAACAAGGTCGTGAAGGTGCACGGTGGCCATGCCTACGAGCAGGAGCGCTTCCACCAGGCCAATAGCGCCCTGCGCGGCTTCAACATGCGCCAGACGATCGCGGCCTCGGCGACGGTGCCGATCACCCAGTTCTTTGCCGCGGTGGCGCTGGCCGTGGTGGTGGCGATTGCCCTGGTGCAATCGGCGGGCCAGCAAACCACGGTCGGCGGCTTCGTCTCGTTCATCACCGCCATGCTGATGCTGCTGGCGCCGCTCAAGCACCTGGCCGACGTCAACGCCCCCTTGCAGCGCGGCCTTGCCGCGGCCGAATCGGTTTTCAGCCTGCTCGACGAAACCGAAGAAGACGACCGCGGCACCCAGACCATCGCGCGCGCGCAGGGCCGCGTCACCTTCGACAACGTCACCTTCCAGTACCAGCACGCCGAGCGTCCCGCCCTGCGCGGCATTTCTCTCGATGTCGCCCCCGGCGAAACCGTGGCCCTGGTTGGCGCCTCGGGCAGCGGCAAGACCACGCTGGCCAACCTGATCCCGCGCTTCTACCACCCGGGCAGCGGCCGCATTGCGCTCGACGGCATCAGCCTTGAAGACCTGAAACTTGAATCACTGCGCGCCAACCTGGCGCTGGTGTCGCAGGATGTGGTGCTGTTCAACGACACGGTGGCCGCCAACATCGCCTACGGCACCCAGCAGCATGCAAGCCGTGCCGAGGTCGAAGCCGCCGCCGAGGCCGCCTTCGCCACTGCCTTCATCCGCGACATGCCGCAGGGCTTCGATACCCTGATCGGCGAGAACGGCGTGCGCCTGTCGGGCGGCCAGCGCCAGCGCCTGGCGATCGCACGTGCCCTGCTAAAAGACGCGCCGGTGCTGATCCTCGACGAGGCGACCTCGGCGCTCGATTCCGAATCGGAGCGCCAGGTGCAAGCCGCCCTTGAGGTGCTGATGAAGAACCGCACCACCATCGTGATCGCGCACCGGCTCTCGACCATCGAGAACGCGAACCGCATCATCGTGATGGACCACGGCCGGCTCATGGAAACCGGTACCCACGCCGAACTCATCGCGCGCGACGGCATCTACGCCAACCTGTACCGCATCCAGTACGCCACCGAGCGCAGCGAAGAATAAGAGCGCATGAGAATTCTGCACACCGAAAATTCACAGGGGTGGGGGGGACAGGAAATTCGCATCCTCACTGAAGCGGCAGGCATGATCAAGCGCGGCCACGAAGTGCAGTTGATCGCGCCGCGCGAGGCGCGCATTTTTGACGAAGCGCCGAAACACGGCGTGCCGGTGACCGCCCTGCCGATCGCCAAAAAGCGCCTCCCGGGATTGTTCGCCCTGCGTCGCTGGCTCAAGGCCAATCCGGTTGACGTGATCAATACCCACAGCTCCACCGACTCATGGCTTGTCGCCCTCGCTTGCGCAAGCCTCGGCAAGGCGCCGCCGATCGTACGCACCCGCCACGTCTCGGCACCGGTATCAACCAATGCCGCCACGCGCTGGCTTTATGCATCCGCCGCCAGCGCGATCGTCACCACCGGTGAAGCGCTGAAGCAACAGCTGGTGCGCGACAACGGCTTTCCGGCCGCGCGTATCGTCTCGATTCCGACCGGCATCGACCTGACCCGTTATGCGCCGCCTGCAAACACCAAGGCACAAATGGCCACGCGCGCGCGCCTCCGCCTGCCCCAGGACAAGCGCATCGTCGGCATCGTCGCGACGCTGCGCAGCTGGAAAGGCCATCGCATCCTGGTCGAAGCGTTCGCCGCGCTCAAGCGTGCCGACACCCATCTGCTGATCGTCGGCGACGGTCCGCAGCGCGAAGCACTCGAGCAACTGGTCGCACAGCTCAACCTCAAAGGTCAGGTCACCCTGGCCGGCAATCAGGCCGATGTGGTGCCCTGGCTGCAAAGCATGGATGTGTTCGCCCTGCCTTCCTACGCCAATGAAGGCGTACCGCAGGCGATCCTGCAGGCGTTCGCCTGCGGTCTCCCGGTAGTCACCACCGAAGCCGGGGCGATTCCCGAAGTGGCGCGCGACGGCGAGACCGGCCTGATCGTCAAGATGCAGGATGCCCCAGCACTGGCCGCAGGCATCGGGCGCCTGCTCGACGATGCCGCCTTGCGCACGCGCCTCGGCGCCAACGCGCTGGCACAGGCGCAGGCGCGGCACGGCATCGACGCGATGCTCGACCAGATGGAAGCGGTGTTCCACCGCGCCGCCGGCAAGCTCAATTGAGCCGGTCTTCGCAATGAGCCGCCTGCCCTCGCGCCTTGCCGTGCTGCCGCGCGCCGCGCTGAGCGCGCTGAAAAAGCGACGCCGCCCGAGTGAGGTGCGGCGCATCCTGGTTGCACACAACCTGCTGCTCGGCGATACCCTGATGTTGACCGCGCTGCTGGCGCGCCTGCGCACGCAATGGCCGCGGGCCAGCATCAGCATGACCGTGGCACCGGCGCTGGCGGCACTCTACGCCGGCAGACCCTATGGCGTGGACATCATGCCTTACGACGCACATCGCGCCTCGACCACGCGACGCATCGTCAGGAGCGGCCCCTACGATCTCGCACTTGTACCCGGCGACAACCGTTACACCTGGCTGGCGCGCGCCGCCGGTGCGGGTTGGGTGGTGGCACTGGAGGAAGCGGGCACGCGTCTGCGCAATCGCGCCGTTGATGAATCCATTGCGTGGCCCACAACCCCCACGGCCCTGGCCGACATGTTTGCATTGCTCGCCAGTGCCGACGGCGATGAGACCTACGACCTCACCCAATGGCCGGCCCCCGCGTGCGAACCCTTTGATCGCCCGGCCACGCCCTATTGCGTGCTGCACGTCGGCGCCGGCTCGCCCCTGCGCCACTGGCCGGCAGAGCGCTGGATGGCGCTTGCGCAAAGCCTGGCGACCTCGGGGGTGACACCGGTGTGGTCAGGCAGCGCGCAGGAAGCACCATTGATTGCGGCCATCGATCCGCAAGGGCAGTTTGCCTCCCGCGCCGGGCAGTTGTCGCTGGCGCAGCTCTGGCACTTGCTGCAGGGCGCTGCCTTGCTGGTAGTACCCGATACCGGCATCGCCCATCTCGCCAAACTCACCGGCACGCCCACCGTGTGCCTGTTCGGCCCCGGATCAGACGTGTTGTTCGGTGCCGGTCGCTTCTGGCGCAAGCATCGCTTCGTTCCCGTGATCGAAGCCGATTTCCCGTGCCGCGACCAGCGCACCCTGTTCGGGCGCCGCATTGAGTGGGTGCGGCGTTGCCAGCGCAGCACCGCGCAATGTGCCGCACCAGCCTGCATGCATGCGCTAGGCACGGAACGCGTCCTCGCCGCATGCCGGCAACTGCTGGGCGCGGGCTGATGCATTGCCACATCATCAACCTGCAGCAGCACCTCGGCGGCGCCGAGGTCTACACGATGTTTTTCACGCGTGCCATGCTCGCTGCCGGGCAGAGGGTATCGCTGTATGTCAACAGCGCGGCCACCTGCTGGAGCGGCCTGGTGGCCGAGCAGCACGCGCAGCTGGCCATGGTTGCCGTCGCCTCCGACCTGGAGATCCCGCAGATATTGCCCGGCCGCGCCTGGATCCTGACCCACGGGCCGGTGAGCCCCGCGTTTGTCGCAGCGGTCAAGGGACGGCACCTGCTCACCGGCTTTTGCCACATGCCGCTCGCCGGGCGGCGCGTCGGCGTGCTTGCCGACTACGACCTGGTGTTCGGCGTATCCGGCTATGTGATTTCCACGCTCGGGCCGGCCGGCGTCGCGCAGGTGTATCCCGAAGCCTTGCTCGGCATCGCCGATTTTTCGCGTTTCGCCGGCGGCGCCAGCGACACGTTTCGCCAGGGCAATGTCTATTCGTGGGATCGGCGCAAATATCGCGACCGCGTCATGTCCTGGTTCGCGCCGCTGTGGCACGCCCTCGCGCCACAGCGGGCATACAGCCGGCGCCCCGGTTTCACGCTTGGCATCGTCTCCAACATCGGCCCGATCAAGCAGTTTGACCTGCTGTTCGAGAAGATCGCCCCCATCATCGCAATGCGCCCCGGCGTGAACATCGACGTGTTCGGCAACGGCGCCTACCGCTCGGTTGCCGACCTGAAAATCGCGATGCGGCCAATCGCCGACCGGGTGCGCTTCTGGGGCCGGCAGGCCGACCCGAAACCGCTGTACGCGCAGTTCGACTACCTGCTCTCAGGCCTCCCGGAAAAAGAGGCCCTGGGCCTCAATATCATCGAGTCCCAGATCCTCGGCACGCCGGTGCTGGCCGTCAACGCACCGCCTTTTACCGAGACCGTGCTTGACGGCAAGAGCGGCTTTCTGTTTCGCGACCCGCGCGGGGACAACGGCGCCGACTTCGCCCGCGTGCTTGATCGCGCCATCGCTGGGCCGCGGCCTAATCCGCTCGATGCGCCGGCGCATTTAGCGCAATTTTCACATGCAGCGTTCAACGCGCGCGTCGCACGATTGATCGAACACATCGCCACCATTCCCAGAGGAGCCACGCCATGACATTACCCGTCAGTCTTCCCGTCAGTCTTCCCATCAGCCGCTATCCGATCCCCGAGATCAAGGACCTGCCCGACGACATCCGCACGCGCATCCTCGAGACGCAGGAGAAGGCCGGCTTCGTGCCCAACGTGTTTCTCGCCCTCGCGCATCGCCCGGCAGAATGGCGCGCTTTCTTCGCGTATCACGACGCCCTGATGCTCAAGGAAAACTCCGGGCTGACCAAGGGCGATCGCGAAATGATCGTGGTCGTCACATCCGGCCGCAACCAGTGCATCTACTGCGTGGTGGCGCACGGCGCGATCCTGCGCATTTATGAAAAGAAGCCGCTGGTCGCCGACCAGGTCGCAGTGAATCACCTCAAGGCCGACATCACGCCGCGCCAGCGCGCCATGTGCGATTTCGCCGTCAAGGTCACGGAAGCCTCATACCAGATTGGCGACGACGACTTTGTCGCGCTGCGCGGCCACGGTTTCAACGACGAGGACATCTGGGACATCGCCGCGATCGCCGCGTTCTTCGGGCTCTCGAACCGCATGGCCAACCTCACGGCAATGCGCCCGAACGACGAGTTTTATTTGATGGGGCGCGTGCCGAAAAGCAAGGCTTAAGCGCGCAGCAGCAAGGCGGTTTCATGCACCGGCAAGCCCATCACGCCGGTGTAGCTGCCGGCGAGATGGCTGATGAGCGCCCCCGCCTTTCCCTGGATGCCGTAGGCGCCGGCCTTGTCGAACGGCTCGCCGGTAGCGATGTAGGCGTCGATGTCGCGGCGTGACAGCCTCGCGAAGGTGACACGCGAATCCGAGACTGCCACCTTGACAGATTTGCCGTGCGCCACCGCAATCGCCGTGAGCACGCGATGCGTCTTGCCCGAAAGCAGCGTGAGCATGCGTCGCGCATCGGCCGCGTCTTGCGGCTTGCCGAGGATGGTACGGCCGAGGCACACGGTGGTGTCGGCAGCCAGCAGGGGCCGGCCGACCCGCTTCTGGGCACGCATCGCCTGTAGACCGGCAACCGCCTTGGCACGGGCCAGGCGTTTCACATAGGCCAGCGGCGCTTCGCGGCCATGCACCGATTCATCCACGGTGTATTCCCCCAGGCGCAACACGTCGAATGTCACGCCAATCTGGGTGAGCAGCTCGGCGCGACGCGGGCTGGCAGAGGCAAGATAGATCTTCAGGAAGGTCACGTTCACTCGCGATGGTAGGGATGGCCCTTGACCACGCTCCAGGCGCGATACAGGGCTTCAGCCAGCAGCACGCGCACCAGCGCATGCGGCAGGGTCAGGCTGGAGAGACGCAGCAGGCCTGCGGCCTTCGATTTGATTTCCGGCGCAAGACCGTCCGGCCCGCCGACCACGATGGCGACATCGGCACCGCCGCCGAGCCAGCCTTCGAGCAGCTTGGCCAACGCATTGGTGTCGGTATCGCGGCCGCGCTCATCGAGCGCGACGAGCGTCGCCCCTTTTGGTATGGCAGCAAGGATGCGTTTGCCCTCTGCCGCCATCATCTGCTCGGGCGTTTTGCCGCCTTCGCGCGGCTCGGGCTTGACCTCGACCAGTTCCAGACGCGCCTCGGGAGGCATGCGCTTGGCGTACTCGTTGTAGCCCTCGACGACCCAGGCGGGTGCCTTGTTGGCGACGGTGATCAGGCGAATCCGCATCAGCCGTGATCAGAGACAGATTTCCAGCTCCGCCCCCGGCGGGCGATACAGGTCCACGGCGTTGTCCCAATAGACCTTGGCGGCGAGTTCGGCGCCGAGCACACGCTCGATCAGGTTGATGTCATCCACTGCAAATGGCCGCTCCGCGCGTGTCGAGGGGAGGTCGGTGCCGAACATCAAGGCCGCCGGATTGATCCTGGCGATCTGCTCGATCGCGTTCGATACATTCATTTTCACGCGGCCGAAACCGGTCGCCTTGATTTTGGCGCCGGCACGCACCAGGTCGAGCACCACCGGCAGGCCGGCTTCGGTCATGCCGAGGTGGTCGATCACGATGCGCGGCAATTTGGAGAGCGCCGCCACATGCGGGGCCAGGGTCGCGGCATCGGCATAGAGCTCGGCGTGCCAGCCTGCGGCGGCATGGGCGCGACGTGCCAATGCGACGACGTCGTCGACGCTGTCGATGCGGCCGCGAAACAGGTTGAAGCGCAGCGCGCGCACGCCGATCATTTCGAGCTCGGCGATCTCCTTGTCGGGCGCGTCGTTCGGCACTTGCGTCACGCCGACCCAGCCGTTGCCGAGCCGCGCCAGTGCCGCCTTGAGGTAGGTCTGGTCAAAGCCGTGGAACGAACCCGAGACGATCGCGCCGCTTTCGATGCGCAGCAACGCGGCACGGGCGCGGTACACGTCGAGCGGGAAGTGCGGCGGCGTGTAGCCCTGGTTCGGAACGATCGGAAAGCGGTGGTCGATGATGTGGCAATGGCAATCGAACAGGCGCCCGCGCGACACCGACTGGCCGTGAGCTGCGGTGAGGCTCGCACCGACGGCCAGTGCAGCACTGCGTACGAGGAAGCGGCGGCGGCCCGCCCCGGATTGGTCCATCATGCGTCCCGGACGAATACCAGCGGCACTTCGATGGCGCGCAAGGCGTTAGCGTACAGAAAAAACGGGAAAAAGCGTTCACCGAGGAAGCCAGGGTAGCGGTAATGCTGGTGCGCTATCCCCTCCACTTCGGCGGGCACCACCACCTCGGCGTGCTTGAACACATAGTTGAGGATCGCAAACAGCTCGCTGGCGTATTTCATGAAAGCCGCATGGCGCATGATGTAGGTGGTTTCGAAGTGCACACGGTTGTAATCGTGAAACCAGAGCATGTGCGGCTTGTATTGCGGATACAGGGTCTCGATGGCGCGGATCATCAACTGCCAGTAGGCGGCCGGCTGGCCGTCGAGGTACTGCTGCTCGATGGTGGTCTCGAGCACAATCGACCGGTTCGTGATCACGTCGGCCGACTGCAGGTAGAACAAGGCCGCATTGCGATGCTCGTCCGACCCCAGGTCGGACAGGATCTCGGGGCGCGGCCCGACCAGCATGCGATGCGGCGGCGCCGTTTTGGCGCCGGCGATCATCAGGTATCGACGGTAGGTGGCGCAGCCGATGAACTCGGTTTTCGGCGCCTTCTTGTAGAGCCAGTACTCGAGCGCCTGCTGCCCGAACATCTTGGCGAAGTGCGCATCGTCCATGCCCGGCATGTAATGGCGAAAGTCCTCGACCGATCCCGGGCCGCGCGGCAATGCCGGAATGCCGCTGGCCGACAGGTCGTCAATGAAGGAGCGCGGGTGGATCCATGACGACGTGGCGTCGTAGGCGAAGGGGCGGTGGAAATGCGAATAGAGCGCGATCGACGCGCCCTTTTTCTTGCCTTTCCACAATCTGCCGATCAACGACATGGGGCTCCCGTACGCGTTTGCAGCGCGCCTGCGCCGCTACCAATGCCTGCGCAATGCCAGGTCGCGCGCTACGCCTTGGCCGCGCGCAATGCCGGCCTGGCGACCTTTTTCGCAGCGGCCGGCTTTTTCGACAAGCCCTTGCCGGCAGCGGCTTTCTTCGACGCGGCTTTCCCGACGGCAGCCTTCTTTGCGGGGGCTTGCCGGACTGGCGTTTTCCTGGCCACCGGCTTCTTGGCTACCGGCTTTTTGGAAGACGCTTTCCTGGCCGGCGCCTTGTTAGTAGCGACTTTCTTGGTCGCAACCCGCTTGGTCGCCATTTTCTTTGTCGCAACTTTTTTCGCGGCGACTTTCTTGGTGGCGACCTTGCCGGCAACTGCTTTTGTCGCCTTTTTCGCCGCAGCCTTCTTCGCCGTGGCCTTCTTCGCCGGCCCCTTGGCAGCCGGCGTTTTGGCAATCACCTTTTTCGCCACTGCCTTGACGGTCTGTGCCAGCACCGCTTCGGCGGCACGCGCCTTGTCGATGACGCGTTTGGCGGCCTCGGCCGCTTTCTCCGCAGCGGAGACCACCTTGACTTTTTTCTGGCCCCACAGCTCTTCGAGGTTGTAATACTGGCGCACCGCCGGCTGCATGATATGCACGATCGCATCGCCGCAGTCCACCAGCACCCATTCCCCGCTGTCGCCGCCTTCCATGCTGACGATGCGGCCGCCGGCGCCCTTGACCTTGTCGATCACGTTCAGCGCCATTGCCTTGGTCTGGCGTGCCACATCGGCGGTAGCGATGATGACGCGGTCGAATTCGGCCGTGCCCTTGGTGGTGTCGAAAACGGCGATGTCGCGCGCCTTGATGTCATCGAGTGCGTCAACGATGATTTCCTGCAGCTGTTTGATGTCCAAGCTTCATGTCTCCAGATAGAGTTGATGTCGTTCAATATAGTCCAAAACCGCAGGGGGCAGCAGGGCTGCCGCGGCCGCGCCGTCCTGGGTAGCGCCGCCGCGTTGCGCCAGCCAGCCGCGCAGCCCGGTGGCCGAGATGTCCGCCGGGTCCATTTTAATCAAATGCACCTCGCCAAAAGCCTTGGTGGAAGCGGTTTTTGAAGGCAATACCAGGCGCGAGGCGCATGCACCAACGATTTCGGCGGGCCAGTGCTCCTGGTTCATCTCGTAACCGGGCCGGCCCGCGACGGCCAGGTTGACGAGCTCCAGCAAAACCCGCCAGTCGCGCCAGGTCGGCAGGTTGAGAAACTGGTCGGCGCCGATGATCAGGAACAGCGCCGCATCCGGCCCGAAGTCGCTGCGCAAGGCGCGCGCCGTGTCGATGGTATAGCTCGGTGCGCCGCGTTCGAGCTCGCGCTCGTCGACGCACATGCGCGCATGGGGTTTGACGGCCAGGCCCAGCATGGCCGCGCGCTGCGCGCCGCTGGCGCCGGGCGCACCCTTTTGCCACGATTGCGCAGCCGGCACGAAGCGCACTTCCTCAAGCCCAAGGCCATCCAGCGCAGCCTGCGCCAAACGCACATGGCCGTTGTGCACCGGGTCGAAACTGCCTCCGAGAAATCCGATGGCGCGCAATGGGATGCCTACACCCAATCCTTGTGGATCAGAAAATCCGACAACAATTGCGCCTCCGGAGAACCGGCTTCAGGCTGGTAGTCATAGCGCCACTTCACCAGCGGCGGCAGGCTCATCAATATCGACTCGGTACGTCCGCCCGACTGCAGGCCGAACAGCGTGCCGCGGTCGAACACCAGGTTGAATTCGACATAGCGGCCGCGCCGATAGCATTGCCAGTCGCGTTGCGCCTCGCCGTATTCCATGCTGCGACGCCGTTCGATGATGTCGCGATACGCCGGCAGGAAGGCATCGCCAACGCTGCGCATGATCGCGAAGCTTTGCTCGAAGCCGTCGGCCGTGTCGGCAATGCACAGATCGTCGAAGAACACCCCGCCGATGCCGCGCGGCTCCTTGCGGTGCTTGAGATAAAAGTAGTCGTCGCACCACTTCTTGTACTTGGGAAACCACGCCGCGCCGTGCGCGTCGAGCGCATCCTTGCAGGCGCCGTGCCAGCGCACCGCGTCTTTCTCGAAGCCGTAATACGGCGTCAGATCCATGCCGCCGCCAAACCACCAGACATCGGCGGCGCCTTCCTTGCGCGCAACGAACATGCGCACGTTCATGTGCACGGTGGGGCAATACGGATTGCGCGGATGCAGCACCAGGGACACGCCCATCGCCTCGAAGCCGCGCCCGGCCAGTTCCGGGCGATGCGCGGTGGCCGAGCCCGGCATGCGCTCGCCGGTCACATGCGAGAAGCCGACGCCGGCACGCTCGAACAGCTGGCCTTCTTCGAGCATGCGCCCGATGCCGCTGCCGCCGAGGGTCTCACCCGCCGGCTTTTGCCAGGCATCGCGAATGAAGGGCTTGCCGTCAAGCGCTTCGAGGCCTGCAACGATCGACTCCTGCAATCCGGCCAGGTAGTTTTTGACGCGCGCGCTATCGATCTGCATGAAAGGGGGCAGACGGCTTGCGCTTATGAGTCGGCGCCGGCCGGCGGCGCCACGCGCAACACTTCATCAAAGGTAGTGACCCCGGCGGCAACCTTGAGCGCACCGGAAATACGCAGCGGCTTCATGCCTTCCTTGTAGGCCTGCTCGCGCACCTTGGCAATGTCGGTGTGTTCGGTAATGGTGCGCTTGACCTCGCCCGACAGCATCAGGACTTCATAAATCCCCATGCGCCCTTTGTATCCGGTGTTGCGGCATTCGAGGCAGCCGACCGGCTTGTAGGTCACGGCCGGGGCCGGCGCCTTGAACGGCGCCACCATTTCATTCCAGAGTTTTTCGTGGCGCAGGTCGGAGGGCGCCTTGCACGCCGGGCACAGCGTGCGCACCAGGCGCTGCGCCATCACGCCGAGCACGGTGGAGTTGATCAGGTAGGACGGCACGCCCAGGTCAAGCAGGCGCGTGATCGCCGCCGGCGCGTCGTTGGTATGCAGCGTGGAGAGCACCAGGTGCCCGGTGAGGGCCGCCTGGATCGCCATCTCGGCGGTTTCCAGGTCACGGATCTCGCCGACCATGATGATGTCCGGGTCCTGGCGCATCAGGGCGCGCAGGCCCTCGGCAAACGAGAAGTCGATGCCCGGCTGCACCTGCACCTGGTTGAACGCGGATTCGACCATCTCGATCGGGTCTTCGATGGTGCAGACGTTGACTTCCTGGGTGGCCAGCGCCTTGAGGGTCGAGTACAGGGTCACGGTCTTGCCAGAGCCGGTCGGCCCCGTGACCAGGATGATGCCGTGCGGGCGCGAGGTCATGACGTCCCACTTGGCCTTGTCCTCATCGGTAAACCCGAGCTCGGCAAAATCGCGCACCAGCACTTCCGGATCGAAAATCCGCATCACCACCTTTTCGCCGAAGGCGGTGGGTAGCGTCGAGAGGCGCAACTCGACCTCCTGCCCGTCGGCGGTGCGCGTCTTGATGCGGCCGTCCTGTGGGCGGCGCTTCTCGGCCACGTCCATGCGCCCGAGGATCTTGATGCGCGACGTCATCGCCGCGAACACCGCGTTGGGCACCTGGTACACCTGGTGCAGCAGGCCGTCGATACGGAAGCGCACCACGCCCTGGTCGCGCCGCGGCTCGAGGTGGATGTCGCTGGCGCGTTGCGCGTAGGCATATTGCAGCAGCCAGTCGACCACCCGCACCACGTGCTGCTCGTTGGCGTCGATCGCCTTGCCGGCCTTGCCGAGCTCGACCAGCTGCTCGAAATTGCCGATGCCCGATTCGAAGTTGCTGTCCTTGTTGGCGCCCTTGATCGACTTGGCCAGCGTAAAGAATTCGTTGGTATAGCGGGTGATGTCGGCCGGGTTGGCTACCACGCGGCGAATCGACAGCCGCAACATCGGCTCGAGTTCCTTGACCCATTCGGCCAGGAACGGCTCCGACGTGGCGACCGTCAGTTCCTTCGAGTTGATCGCGATCGGCAGCATCGAAAAGCGCTGCGCGTAGGTGATCGACATGGTGTCGCCGACGCGCGTGAAGTCAATCTTGAGCGGGTCAATATGGAAATACTCGAGGCCGGAGCGCCGCGCCATCCATTCGGTGAGCCAATCGAGCGTAATGGTCTTGCCGTCGGCCAGCGATTTCCATTTCTGGTCGGCCACCAGTTCGAGCGGATGGTGCGTGGTCTTCTTGAGCCGCGCCTCGACGCGCATTTTTTCGGCGACATCCGGCGCGGCGATCTTCTCGATCACCAGCGCGTCGAGAATTTCGCCCAATGCAATGCGCCGCTCGCGCGTGGGCCAGCGCAGGGGTTCGGCGGGAGCGTTCATGGAGAGTGGCGCACTGGAGTGGAAGTCATCGCCGCAGGGGGAACGCCACTATTGTAGCCCTGCACCGCCGGCCCACGCACTGCGGCCAGCCCCGGTTTTCACTTCATCAGTTCGTAGGGTCCGCCCGCATCAAGTGCTTTTTTGTAGGCGGGGCGCGCATGGATGCGTTCCAGGAACGCCATTGCCTTCGGGCGGGTCTGGTCGAGGCCGCCGTGCGACGCCGCCGCCTCGAGCGGAAAGCTCATCTGGATGTCGGCCGCCGAAAAAGTGTCGCCGGCAAACCATTCGCTCTTGCCGAGTTCGCCCTCGATATAGTCGAGACGGTTGTTGATCTGTGGCTGGATGAAGGACTTCATCGCGCCATCGGCGACGCCCTTGGCAACCGGTTTCACGAAAAACGGCATCGGCGCCTTGGGCAGGCGGCCGAAGATCAGCGCCAGCAACAGCGGCGTCATCGCCGAGCCTTCCGCATAGTGCAGCCAGTAGGCGAAGCGGCGGCGCTCGGGGGTGCCGTGCCGGACGGGTCGAACATGTACCAGCGGTCGCCGAAGGCCTTGAGGCGCAGGTAGCAATTGCCGGTGGCCGGGTCAGTGCTGACCACCGCGTCCACGCGCTGGCTCAGCTCGAAGTACGCTTCCGACGCCATCTGGTTGTGCGTATGCGCAGCGTGGATGTTGAAAATGAAATCGGCGCCAGGGTCGGCGACCGCATAACTCAGTTCCAGGGAAAGCTTGAGCCAGACGATGGGATGCCCCGGTACGCCCCGACCAATATGGCCAGGAGCGTTGGTGGGAGCGGGTTTCGAGCTCTCCGTCGGGCGGAGGGCCTGGGTTGCAAGCGGCTACTTCTTCTTGCCCGCAGCGGGCGGCAGCGGCCGCCCCGACAACGGCACCGGCGCCGCCTTCTTGGGTTGCTTGGGTTTCTTGGTTTCCTTGTTGCCGCGCAATTGACCTTTTGCCACGTGCGTTCTCCTTGAATGAAACCGCACCCGGGTCTAGCCCAATATCAATGCGGGGGTGAATGGATCGAACCCGGCATCGGGTTCTGCGATGCATCATAGCCTACGGCGCCGGATGCCTCACATGCAAAACGCTACACTGCCGGATGCACATGGCGCAAGCAGTGTCGGCGGTCGTTGCAACTGGAATCCCCATGCCCCCATTTGGTTGGACCCTCAGTCTTCTGTTCAGCGCCATCGGCCTCGCAGCACCAGCCGCGGCGCAGGCGCCCTACCCGAACCGGCCGGTGAAAATCATCGCACCGCAAGCCCCTGGCGGCGGTGTCGACCTGGTCGGGCGCATCATTGCCGAGCGCCTGAGCCGCGCCGTCGGCCAGAGCTTCGTGATCGAAAACCTGGCCGGCGCGGGAGGATCGATCGCCACCCAGACCGCGGCGCGCGCCGTGCCCGACGGCTACACCCTGATGATCGGCTATGTCGCGACCCACGCCACCAACCCGGCGGTACGCAAGGTGCCCTACGACGCGATCAAGGATTTCACGCCGATCGCGATGATCGGCGGCACACCGAATGTGTTTGTGGTGCGGCCGTCGGTGCCGGTCAACACGCTCGCCGAATTCGTCGCCTACGCGCAGAAAAACCCGGAGAAGATCAATTACGGCACCTCGGGCAAGGGCACGCTCAACCACCTGGCGATGGAGCAGTTCAAATATGCTGCCAGGTTCGAGAGCCTGTCTATCCCCTATCGCAGCATCGGCCAGGCCTTCACCGACCTCGGCGGCGGACAGGTACAGGCGATCTTCCCCGGTGTCTCGGCGGCGATGCCGCACGTGCGTACCGGCACGGTCAAGCCGCTCGCGGTAACCGGCGCGAGGCGCCATCCGCTGCTGCCCAATGTACCGACCTTCAAGGAGGCCGGCTACGACGACTTCGACGGCCTCACCTGGTACGGCATCGTCGGCCCGGCAAACCTGCTGCCGGCCATCACCAAAAAGCTCAACGAAGAAATCAACAAGGTGCTGGCCATGCCGGAGCTGCGCGACAAGCTCTCGGGCGAAGCGCTCGACGTGATGCCGATGACACCGGAGCAGTTCGGCAAATACATCGCCGCCGAAATCGCCCACTGGACCAAGGTGGCGCGCGCCAACAAGATTGCCGACGACTCGCCGCAGTGACATTGCCATGAAAACCCTGCCCGCCGCTTCCGTCACCGAACAACTCGCCGCCGACTTCGCCGCGCCGGCGGCGCTGCCGGCGCGCGTCACGCAAATGGTCGATGCGCTGCTCATGGACCTGACCGGCATCTGCGTCGCCGCGCGCAACACCAACTATGTGCAGGCGGCGCTGCAGGCCACCAACGAACCAGGCGCCTGCACCCTGATCGGCCATGCCGGTGCCTTCAACCCGGCCACCGCCGCTCTGTGCAATGGCACCGCGGCGCACGGTGAAGACTACGACGACACCTTTGAAGGCGGCCCGGTGCATGCGGGCGCGGTTATCGTGCCCGCGCTGCTCGCCGCCACCGAACAGCACGCGCTGTCGGGCGCGGATTTCGTGCGCGGCATTGCTGTGGGCTGCGAAGTGATGTGCCGCCTGTGCCTGGTCGCACCAAAGCTGGTGCACAAGGCCGGGTTCCACCCGACGGCGGTGTTCGGCGCCCTCGGTGCGGCGGCCGGCGTCGCCAGCGCCCTGCGCCTGACGCCAAAGCAGTGGGTCGATGCGGTCGGCATTGCGGGCAGCATGGCCTCGGGCATCATCGAGTATCTCGCCGAGGGCACCTGGACCAAGCGCATGCATCCGGGCTGGGCGGCGCAAGCCGGCTACCGCGCGGCGCGCATGGCGCAGGCAGGATTCAGCGGGCCGCGCACCGTGCTCGACGGCGAGCACGGTTTTTTCCATGCGTTCGCCAACACCGATGCCGGCAACTTCACCGCGATGCTCGATGGCGCCGGCACGCAATGGCTGTGCGCCGACATCGCCTTCAAGCCCTACGCCTGCGGCACCATGGCCCACCCCTTCATCGACTGCGCGCGCAAGCTGGTGGCCGAAGGCGTGCGGCCCGAAGAGATCGCGCGCATCGAATGCGAAACCGCCGAAGGCATCGTGCATCGGCTTTGGGAGCCGCTCGCCGCCAAGCAGCAGCCGCTCAACGGCTATGCCGCCAAGTTCAGCATCCCCTATGCAATCGCGGTGGGCATGCTGCGCGATGACGCCGGCCTGATCGACTACGAAGAGCATGTGGTGCACGACCCTGCCGTGCGCGCGCTCGCGGCGAAAGTGCATTACGTGATCGACCCGGACAATCCCTACCCGAAGCAGTTCAGCGGCCATGTGAAAGTGACGTTGAAGGACGGCAGTGCGCGCGAGGCGCGCCAGGGTCACTTTCGCGGCGGCATGGAGCAGCCCTTGTCCAGCGCCGACCTCGAAGCAAAGTTTCGCGCCAACTGCGTCTATGGCGGCTGGCCCGCCGCGCAGGCTGAGCGTGCGCTGGCGGCCTTGCGCGCCGCCCCTTCGGCCAACCGGCCTGACTTTTCGAGCTTGCGCAACTGATGGAACACCTCCCACTTTCCGGCAAAGTCGCCCTGGTCACCGGTGCCGGCCGCAACATCGGCCGCGCGATTGCGCTGGCCCTGGCCGGTGCCGGCGCCAATATCGCCGTCAATGTGAATACCCAACGCGCCGAAGGCCAGGCAGTGGTCGATGAAGTGATCGCGCTCGGGCGCGACGCGGTGCTGGTGCAGGCCGACGTGACCCAGCGCCCTGCAGTCGACGCCATGGTCGAGACGATTTTGCAGCGCTTCGGCGCGCTCGACATCCTGGTCAACAACGCGGCGGTGCGCCATGAAGCGGCCTTCCCCGACCTCAGCTACGCTGACTGGCGCCGCGCCTTCGAGGTCAGCGTCGACGGTGCCTTCCATTGCACCCAGGCGGCGTTTGCGGCCTTGTGCAAGAGTGACAGCGCCGCCGTGATCAACATCGGCGGCCTGACGGCCAATACCGGCGCAGCACGGCGTGCCCACGTAGTTGCCGCCAAAGCCGCACTCGGCGGCCTGACGCGTGCCCTCGCGCACGACTTTGCGCCGCATGGCGTCACGGTCAATTGCGTCGCGCCGGGCATGGTCAACACGGTGCACCAGAACGCCGACCCACACCACCGGGCGACCCATACGCCGCTGCTGGAGCGGCGCGGCCACCCGGATGAAATCGCCAGCGCGGTGCTGTGGCTGGCCGGCCCTGGGGCGCGCTTCACCACCGGGCAAACGATTCACGTGAACGGCGGCACCTTCCTCGGCGCTTGATCTACAAGGAGCGGACCCATGTCCATTTCTGCAAATTCGTCATCCACTGCGTCAACCATCGGCAGCATCCTCGCCAACCTCGAGCGGGTGATGTCGGGCCAGTCGGCCAACCTGCGCCAGATCCTCGCGGCGTTTCTCGCCGGCGGCCACGTGCTGCTTGAAGACAACCCCGGCACCGGCAAGACCACGCTGGCCAAGGCGCTGGCGCGCACTGTCAGCGCCACCTTCCGGCGCGTGCAGTTCACGCCCGACCTGCTGCCCTCCGACATCCTCGGCGTGTCGGTGTTCAACCCGAAGGAGCAGAACTTCACGTTCCACCCCGGGCCGATCTTCACCCAGATCCTGCTCGCCGACGAAGTCAACCGCGCCTCGCCGCGCACCCAGTCGGCGCTGCTCGAAGCGATGGCCGAAGGTCAGGTCACTGTGGAAGGCAAGACCTCGAAACTCGACGACCTGTTTTTTGTGATCGCCACGCAAAACCCGGTCGAGTTTCGCGGCACCTACCCGCTGCCCGAAGCGCAGATGGACCGCTTCGCGCTGCGCCTGTCGTTGGGCTATGTAAGCCTCGATGAAGAGATTGCCATCGTCGCGTCGCAAGGCAAACACCACCCGCTGGATGACATCAGCGCCTGCGTCACTGCCGACGAGGTGCGTCTGCTTCGAGAGGCGGTGAAGGCGGTGCGCGTCAGCGATGAAATGCAACGCTACATCGTCGGCATCGCGCGCGCCACGCGCAGTGCTGCCGGCGTGCAGCTCGGCGCCGGCCCGCGTGCCTCATTGGCGCTGACCCACATGGCGCAAGGCCTGGCGCTGGTCGAAGGCATGGACTTCGTCTCGCCGGACCACGTGCGCACCCTCGCCGGGCCGGTGCTGGCGCATCGCGTGGCGCTCGACCCGCAGGCCAAGTTTGCCGGCGCCACCGCTGAGGGCGTGGTCGCCGACATCCTGCGCGCGATTCCCGCGCCGGCCTGAAGTGCCGGCCTGATCGACACAGCGCAGCGCGGCCATGTGGCGGCCCTTCTACCTGCTGTTCCGCAGCATCTCGGGCGTGAGTCTGTGGGCACAGCGCCGTTTCACACGCGCCGGGCTGCTCGCGGTGTGCGCTCTGATTCTCACTGCGGTGTTCGGGGTCGATACTTCGCTCACAGTGGCCTACCAGATCTTCACCTTCCTCCTGGCGCTGCTGGCGATTGCGCTGGTGTCGGCGTGGTTCGGCGGCACGCCGCTGGCGGTGCAGGCACGCCTGCCGCACACCCTCACCGCCGGCGAGCGCTTTGTGCTGCGCTTCACGGTGCGCAATACCTCCGACACGCTGCTCGACGGCGTGGCGCTGCGCGCCGAGGTGGGCGACCCGCGTCCGGCGTTTGCGCAATTCAAGGCAGGCTCGCGCTTTCCGACCTATCGCGGCTGGATCCATCTGGTCGCCACCAATCGCGTCGCCGATCTTGAAGAAGCAGTGGTGCCGGCGCTGCCGGCGCGCGGCACGGCGGATGTCGAAGCGCAAGGCCTGGCGCTGCGCCGTGGCCGCCTGCGCATCACCGGCATCGCCAGCGCGCGCACCGAGGCGCTGGGCCTGATGCGCCGCCTGCTGCCGGCGTCAGGCGCGGCCGACATCTGTGTGCTGCCGAAACGCTACCCGTTGCCGCAGCTCAGCCTGCCGGGGGCGCGCCGCCACCAGCCGGGCGGCCTGCCGCAAGGCAGCTCGGTGGGCGACTCGGAAGAGTTTCTCGGCCTGCGCGACTACCGGCCCGGCGACGCCCTGCAGCGCATCCACTGGCGCAGCTTTGCGCGCGCCGGCAAGCCGGTGGTCAAGGAATACCAGGACGAGTTCGTCGCGCGCCATGCGCTGATCCTCGATACGTTCGGAAACACCGGCAGCCGCGAAGATGAAACCGCGTTCGAAGAAGCGGTCGCCGTCGCCGCCTCGTTCGCGTGGACCATCGACACGCAGGAGTGTTTGCTCGACCTAATGTTCGTCGGCGAGCGCATGCACACCTTCACCGCCGGGCATGGCCAGATGATGCCGTCGCGGCTGCTCGAAGTACTGGCCGGCGTGTCGCTCGCCGGCGACAGCGAGATCCGCACCCTGGTCGAGGCGGTGCGCGCACGGCGCGAGCAGCTCTCGGGCTGCGTGTGCATCCTGCTGCATTGGGACGAATCGCGGCGCGCGTTGCTCGATGCGATCCGCGCCAGCGGTGCTACCGTGCTACCGCTGCTGGTGGCAGCCGCAGCACCTGACGATCTGCCGCCCGGCATCCGGCTGCTGCGCCCCGGGCACATTGCAGAAGACCTGGCCGCGCTGTGAACACGCCCGTCGCCCTGCTCGCTGCCACCACCCTGTTCTGGGGCTGGCAGACCGGCCAATGGGCCGTCGCCGTGCCCTGCGCGTTGCTGATCGAAGCGGCGCGCTTCGTTCCGCGACGCTGGGATTTCGATGCCGCACGCCTGAACCGCATCGGCGACCTCGGCGCCGCACTCACCCTGGTGGCCGGCGTGTGGTTCTACGTCACGCTCGGCAACCCGCGCGCCATCACGCAGCTATTCGTCTGGCTGCCGCTCGCCTACCTGCCGCTGGCGCTGTCGCAGGCCTACGGCACGCATCGCCAGATCAGCCTTGGCGTGTTGTTCTGGAGCATGCGCCGGCACCGCTCGCGCAAGGCGATGCAGGTCAACTTTGCCTACCCTTACTGGGGGTTGTGGATCGTCGCCGCCAGTGCCGCGAACCGGCGCGACGGCAGCTTTGAGATCGGCCTGGTCGCTCTGGTGGTGTGGGCGCTGTGGCAGGCGCGGCCGCGCTCGCGCGGCGTGGCGCAATGGCTGCTGCTGGTGCCGCTCGCCGCCGGCACCGGCTATGCCGGCCACCTCGGCCTGCACGACCTGCAGCTCTGGCTCGAAGGCAATGCCGCCGACTGGCTCGGCGGCGACGGTGGCAGCAAGACCGACCCGTACCGCGCCGACACCGACTTGGGCCACATCGGCAGCCTCAAGCAGTCGGACCGCATCGTGCTGCGGGTGCGCTCTGAGGCCAGATTCACGCGGCCCCTGCTGCTGCACCGCGCCAGCTACGACAGCTATACCGGCTTGCGCTGGCTGGCAAAAAATGCGCCGTTTGCACCAGTGATTCAGAGCGCCGGGGCCACCTGGAACCTGTCGGGTACGCCCAGCTCGCCGAATGCCACAGCACCCGCCCCGCAACGGGTGGACATCATCGAACAGACGATCCACGGCCGCCCGGTACTGGCGTTGCCGGCCGGCACGCAACGCATCGAAAATCTCGCGGCCAGCGAGGTCAACCTCAACGCGCTGGGTGCGGTGCAGGTGGAGCACCGCCCGGGCTTCGTGCCCTACCGCGCCCTGTTTGCAGCGGGTGCAGCCGAAGCGGTCGCGCCGCGCGCCGACGACCTCATGGTGCCGAAACGTGAAACGGAAGCCTTCACGCGCATCGCGCAAAACCTGAACCTCAAGGCGCTGGCGCCACAGGACGCGCTCGCCGCCGTGCAACAGCATTTCGCAACCGGCTTCGGCTACAGCCTGGTGCAGAGCGGCGCCAAAAGCTCGGCGCCGCCGCTGGTCGATTTCATGGAGCGCACCCACAGCGGGCATTGTGAATACTTTGCCAGCGCCGCGGTGCTGCTGCTGCGCGCCGGCGGCATTCCGGCGCGCTACGCCACCGGCTACTCGGCGCAGGAATGGAACGATCGCGAAGGCGCCTACCTGGTGCGCGAACGCCACGCGCACGCGTGGGTGCGTGCCTGGGTCGATGGCGCGTGGCGCGAGATCGACACTACACCGCCAAGCTGGGCCGTGATGGAGGCCGAAGCAGCACCCTGGTGGTCGAGGTTTGCCGACTGGTGGAGCTGGCTGCGTCTGCACTTTGCCGAAATGCAGTCGGAAGAAACGCAAACACCGCTGACCTGGATCGTGGTGGTTGCTGCGCTGATGTTGTGGGTCGGCTGGCGATTGTTCGGCAAGCCCGCGCAAACGGTGACCAAACCCGCGCAGCTTGCAACGCATCAGACGGCGCCGGGACGCGACTCACCGTTCTATCGCATCGAACAAGCCCTCGGCGCGCGCGGCTGGCAACGCAGTGCGCACGAAACCTTGCAGGAGTGGGTGGCCCGCATCAGCCCGCATCTGGAACAAGGCGCCGCCGAACTCGCGCAACTGCTGCCGCTGCACTATCGCTGGCGCTTTGATCCGCAGGGTTTGGCGGATGCGGAACGCCGCGCTCTCAACGCCGGTGTGGACGCCTGGTTGGCGCGGCAATTAGCCTGAAACCCTTGGTGGTAGCGGCTCTCCGGTCAATAGCCCGGTCAGGCCGCGACTTTGAGCGCCGGCTGGCCCTTGGCACAACTGGCCAGGTAGTCCATCGCCGCCTGCGCGCCGCCTTTCTTGTACGGAATGCCGGCGACTTCAAAGCCCATCTCCACCCCAGAGAGCGTGCCCATCAGCGTGAGGTCGTTGAAATCGCCGAGGTGGCCGATGCGGAACACCTTGCCGGATATTTTGCCCAGGCCCTGGCCCAGCGACATGTTGAAGTTGTCGAGGATCACCTTGCGCAATGCGTCGGCGTTGTGGCCCTGCGTCAACAGGATCGTGGTGAGCGCCGGCGAATGCTCGCGCTCGTCCTGGCACAGGATTTCCATCGCACCCGCCTCGCCCCAGTGGCGCACCGCACGGCGCGTCGCTTCGGCGTGGCGCTGGTGGCGCGCGAACACATTGGCGAGGCCCTCGTCATCGACCAGCATGTCGATCGCTTCGGCCAGGCCGTAGAGCAGGTTGGTGGCCGGCGTGTAGGGAAAGTAGCCGGTCTTGTTGCTGTTGATCATTTCTTCCCAGCCCCAGAAGGACTTGAGGCTTTTCGATTGCTTTGACGCTGCGAGCGCTTTGGCCGAGATGGCATTGAACGACAGGCCCGGCGGCAGCATCAGCCCTTTTTGCGAGCCGCCGATGGTGACATCGGCGCCCCACTCGTCGTGCCGGTAATCAACCGAGCCCAGGCCGGAGATGGTGTCGACCAGCATCAGCGCCGGGTGGCCGGCACGGTCGATCGCCTTGCGAATCTCGGGGATGCGCGCCGTGCAGCCGGTCGAGGTTTCGTTATGCACCACGCACACCGCCTTGATGGCGTGGTCGCCGTTTGCCTTAAGGTCGGCTTTCAGGCGCGCCTCGATTTCTTCGGGCACGGCCGCACGGCGCCAGTCGCCTTCGATGAACTCGGGCTTCAGGCCCATTTTGGTGGCGATGTTCTTCCACAGCGTGGCGAACTGGCCGGATTCATACATCAGCACCGCGTCGCCCGGCGAGAGCGTGTTGACCAGCGCCGCTTCCCATGCACCTGTGCCCGACGCCGGGTAGATCACCACGTGCGAGCTGGTCTGGAAAATCTTCTTCATGCCTTCGAGGCACTTCTTGCCGATCACCCCGAACTCGGGGCCGCGATGGTCGATGGTCGGGTGGTCGATAGCGCGAAGAATGCGGTCCGGCACGTTGGTGGGGCCGGGAATCTGCAGGAAATGGCGGCCGGCTTTGGCGTTGCTGTAGCGGATCATGGGGGTCTCCCTCGAAATGGCTGCGCGAAGCGTAAAATTTTACTTTCCCATTCTAAAGCGTTCGCGCCACCACTGCCATGGCCCTCACCATCGACATCATCTCCGACGTAGTCTGCCCCTGGTGCTACATCGGCAAGCGCCGTCTCGAAACCGCGCTGGCGCAATACGCCGAAGAACACCCCGACGCCGACCCGCCGGAAATCCGCTGGCGTCCGTTTCAGTTGAACCCGGACATGCCGCCCGAAGGCATTCCGCGCCAGGAATACATCCGCCGCAAGTTCGGCCCTAACGGCGGCGCCAACTACAAGCGCGTCGCCATGGTCGGCGCCGACGAAGGCCTGGAAATGGATTTCGACGGCATCACGCAGCAGCCCAACTCGCTCGCGGCGCACAGCCTGATCGACCTCGCCGAGCCCGGCGAGGAGCAGGATCGCGTCGTCGAGGCCCTGTTCAACGCCTACTTCATCGACAACGTCGATTTCACCAAGCGCAAGAACCTGATCGACATCGCCGTCGAGGCCGGCCTGCCGCAAACCTTGGTGGAAGCGCGTCTTGACGACCCGGGTGCGATTGAAGACGTGCGCACCGCCGACGAAGAGGCGCGCGGCATGGGCGTCGAAGGCGTGCCGTTTTTCGTGTTCAACAAGCGCGTGGCGTTGTCTGGCGCGCACGAACCCGCGACCATGCTCGACGCGATCCGCCAGGCCGAGCAGCCCGTCGAGGAATGAACGCCCCGGCACCACGCGAAGCCGTCGCGCCTGCCACGAGCACGGTAAAGAGCGGGCCGCTGCTCAAGCGCAGCAAGCTTGCCGACCTGCTGCGCCGGCACACGCAATGCGAGGTGCTGTTCGACGCCGCATCGCGCGGCCGCTACTCGACTGACGCCTCGATCTACCAGATCGAACCGGTCGGCGTCGCGATTCCCAAGACCGAAGACGATGCGCGCATGGCCCTGCACATCGCACGCGACCTCGCTGTGCCGCTGCTGGCGCGCGGCGCCGGCACCTCGCAGTGCGGCCAGACCACCGGCGAATGCCTGGTGCTGGACAACGCCAAATACCTGAATCAGGTCACCGAGTTCGACAAAGACAAACGCACCGTCACGGTCCAGCCGGGCATGGTGCTCGACCATCTCAATGCGTATTTGAAGCCGCACGGCCTGTGGTATCCGGTGGATGTATCCACCAGCGCGCAGGCCACGCTCGGCGGCATGGCCGGCAACAACTCCTGCGGCAGCCGCTCCATTGCCTACGGCAACATGGTGCACAACGTGCTGGGCATTGACGCGATTCTGGCTGACGGCAGCGAAGAATCGTTCGGCGCCTTCGGCACGGACAGCACCAACAAGTTGAGCCCGCGCATGAGCCGCCTGGTGTCGCACCTGTTCAGCATCGGTTCGCGCGAGCGCGACGAGATCGAACGCGTCTGGCCCAAGGTGCTGCGCCGCGTCGGCGGCTACAACCTCGACGTGTTTCATCCGGTGAGCGAGCGGCCCTACACGCCCGACAACAGCGTCAACCTCGCGCACCTCTTGGTCGGCTCCGAAGGCACGCTCGCCTACACGCGCCGCATCACGCTGGCGCTCGCGCCTTTGCCCAAGGCCAAGACCTTGGGCGTGGTCAACTTCCCGACCTTTTACAAGGCGATGGAATCGGCGCAGCACATCGTCAAGCTCGGGCCGACGGCGGTTGAGCTGGTGGACCGCACCATGATCGACCTGGCGCGCGAAAACCCGGCGTTCCGCCCGGTGATCGACAAGGCTCTCACCGAAGCGAATGGTCAACCGCAGGCAATCCTCCTGGTCGAGTTCGCCGGCGCCGACCGCAACGAACAACTCGCCAAGCTCGCGCAACTGGTCGAGCTGATGGGCGACCTCGGCTTAGCCCACAGCGTGGTCGAGATGCCAGACGAAGGCCCGCAAAAAGCCCTGTGGGAAGTGCGCAAGGCCGGCCTCAACATCATGATGAGCATGAAGGGCGACGGCAAGCCGGTTTCCTTCATCGAAGACTGCGCCGTACCGCTCGAGCATTTGGCCGAATACACGCGCCGCCTCACCGAGGTGTTCCACAAGCACGGCACCGAGGGCACCTGGTATGCGCATGCCTCGGTCGGCACCCTGCATGTGCGGCCGATCCTCGACATGCGCCGCCCCGGCAACGAAGGCGGCGCCGCCAAGATGCGCGCGATTGCCGAAGAAGCCAGCGCCATGGTGCGCGAGTACAAGGGTGCCTACTCCGGCGAGCACGGCGACGGCCTGTGCCGCGGCGAATGGGTGCAGTGGCAATTCGGCGAACGCCTCAACACCGCATTTCGCGAAGTCAAGGCGCTGTTCGACCCGGACGACATGATGAACCCGGGCAAGATCGTCGACACGCCGAAGATGGACGACGCGACCCTGTTCCGCTTCAAGCCCGGCCACGCGGTGCAGCCGCTGGAAACCGCGCTCGACTGGAGCACCTACAACGTGCAGCGCGACCCGCTCACGGGCGTGGAAACCGCGCCCGGCACAGGCCACGACCCCGCGCATGGCCTCGCCAAGGCCGTCGACATGTGCAACAACAACGGCCACTGCCGCAAGTTCGACGCCGGCACCATGTGCCCAAGCTATCGCGCCACCAAAGATGAGCAGCACCTGACGCGCGGCCGCGCCAACACGCTGCGCATGGCCTTGTCTGGCCAGTTGGGCGACAGCGGCATCGCCTCACAGGAAGTCCACGACGCACTCGAACTGTGTGTCTCGTGCAAGGGCTGCAAGCGCGATTGCCCGACCGGCGTCGACATGGCCAAGATCAAGATCGAGCACCTGCACCACTACAACGCCAGGCACGGCCTGAGCCTGAAAGACAAGCTGATCGCCAGCCTGCCGCGCTACGCGCCGCTGGCCTCGCGCTTCAGTTGGCTCATGAACCTGCGCGACACCCTGCCCGGCATGGCTGCGCTCTCGGAAATGATTGCCGGCTTCTCTGCCAAACGCAGCCTGCCAAAGTGGAACGCCCGCCCCTTCCATCGCCGCGCCACGCCGCCACACAATGCATCCACCACCGTCGGCGAAGTCGTACTGCTCGGCGACACCTTCAACAACTACTTCGAGCCGGAAAACCTCGAAGCCGCGCAACAGGTGCTTGTAGCCGCCGGCTATGCAGTGATCCTGCCGCGCGCCGCCGACGGCCCGCGCCCGCTTTGCTGCGGCCGCACCTATCTCGCCACCGGCCAGGTCGACCAGGCGCGCGCCGAAGCGCAACGCATGCTCACGGCCCTGGCGCCACACATCGAACGCGGCGTGCCGGTAGTCGGCATCGAACCCTCGTGCCTGTTCACCTTGCGCGACGAGTTCCTCTCGATGGGCCTCGACGCCGCCGCCGGCAAGCTCGCCCTGCTCGCCTTCACCTTCGAAGAATTCCTCGCCCGCGAGCACGCGGCCGGCAAGCTGAAGCTGAATCTCAAACCCTTGCCGCAAACCAAGGCGCTATTGCACGGCCACTGCCACCAGAAAGCCTTCGACGCCGTCACCCCGATCCAGACCGTGCTCGGCCTGATCCCCGGCCTCAAGATCGAACTGATCGAATCCTCCTGCTGCGGCATGGCAGGCAGCTTCGGCTACGAAAAGGACCACATAGAGGTATCGATGAAGATGGCGGAGCTGTCGCTATTGCCGGCGGTGCGCAAGGCGGATGCGAACACGCTGCTGGTAGCCGATGGCACGAGTTGCCGGCATCAGATTCATGATGGCGCGCAGCGCGAGGCGGTGCATGTGGCGCGGGTTTTGGCCGAGAGCTTGAAGTAGGCTCCGCTCTATCCCGCCCTGCGCAAGCACCTCCAGAGGCGTATTGGCCTGAAACCCTTGGTGGGAGCAGCTCTTGGGCCGATCACAGAAACCGGCTAAACCTCCGCTTCTGCGCCGTTCAAGTCGCTCGCAATCAACCTGAACTGCTCCAAAGCAGCTTCCAGGTCGTCCACAATTTCCTGCGCGATCACATCCGGTGGCGGCAGGTTGTCGCTATCGGCAAGGCTGTCTTCCTTGAGCCAGAAAATATCGAGACTGGCTTTGTCGCGCGCCATCAACTCGTCGTATTCGTAAACGCGCCA
This sequence comes from Burkholderiales bacterium, assembly GCA_947473125.1. Classification (GTDB taxonomy): domain Bacteria; phylum Pseudomonadota; class Gammaproteobacteria; order Burkholderiales; family JAEUOS01; genus CANJDH01. The sequence continues at coordinate 17,304 of CANJDH010000028.1, read as the reverse complement.
GCGCCCTTCCGGGTTCTCTGCTGACCATGTCGCTTTGCGCTCGTGCCGATTGGCCGGGTTGTAAAGCGTGACGAATTCGTCGAGGTCTTCGCGCTTCATCGAGCTGGTCTTGAGCGTGAAGTGCTTGTTGGTGCGCAGATCGAAAATCCACAGCTTCTTGGTCCAGGGTGTTTCCGAGGCCGGCTTCTTGTCGAAGAACAGCACGTTCGCCTTCACACCCTGTGCGTAGAAAAGCCCGGTCGGCAGGCGCAACAGCGTGTGCAGATCGCACTCATGCAACAGTTTGCGGCGAATTGTCTCGCCCGCACCCCCTTCAAACAACACGTTGTCTGGTAGCACCCCTCCTGTTGTTTTGAATGCTTGTCGGGCATTCTATTCCCGGAATCTCGGTATGGCTGCGACACCGCGTGCCGGTCATGACGGCGGCGATGAAGGTCAGCTCAATTGGGCCAGGCGACGCAACTTCTCTTCGAGGTCGGGCAGGCGCTCCTGGCTGGCAGGATCGCCCGGCAAATGGCCCGGCAAGGCGTCCAGAAACGCAGACGTGGCCAGAAATTGCTGGAACCAGTCTCGCAAATAGGTTCTCAACGCGGGATCGCTCTGGCGACATTCGTCAACCAGGGAATCGCGGCCATCCACAACCGAGAGCAGATCACCGAGGTCATGACTGAACAGGTGATCATGGTTGCCGCGCCCGGCAAAGGCCTCCAGCTTGGTGGCAATAAAAACTGGCGCCTGTACCAGCCGGATGGTTGTGTCACTCGGCAGTGCAACTTTCGTCGCTGTTTGTAGCGCCAGCGGATACCAGCGGTTCGAGAATCCGAGAATTTTTTCGAGCGTGGGCATGACATCCACCGCGACGTTGTCGACGCGCCAGCGGCACACCGGCGCTGCGGCGCTCATGTCGTGTGCGAACCCCTGCTTTACGAGCGCCTTTTCAATGCGGTGGTAATCCACCAGCGCCGAGGCGTGAACGATCAGGTCGACATCTTCGGTCGGGCGAATCGCTGGCAAAGCCGGATCGGTGATCATCAAACCCGCAACGGCACCACCGACGAACACCAGGTCTTCGCGCAGCTTTGCGCCGAGCCGCTTGGCCACCAACTCGAGCAACACCACGTTGGGGTCGTTGGGGTTCATGCGAGCCGTTCTTCAAGCATCTGCGAGGCAAGCGCGCGTTCACGCATGCTGCCGCCACGGATCGCATCGAACAGCACGAGCAATTCGTAGAGGGCCGGGTTGCGTGCGGCTGCTTCCGGCACCGTGGGGTAGAGGGGATAAAACGCCATGCCCCTCACCTGCCCGTTCTTGTGCGGCCAGACCGGCGCCGGCTCGTTGGGCTGGACAATTTTGTCCTTGAGCGGCGCCGCTGCGTATCCCGTGGGCATGCCGCGCGTTGCCTCACCGCGCGTGGCCGGAAAGGCATAGCGCGCCCCACGCAGTAAAAAGAGCTTGAGCGCCTCGCGCACCACGAAGGCTTTGCCGCTTTGATCCTTGCGGGCCAACTGCGCCATCGTGGCGCGCTCCAGCCCGGCATGCACTTCGGAGGCCGTCAGGCTTAGTTCCTGCGCGAGCGTGGCATAGGTGGGCGGCGCGCCTGATTCAAGCGAAAGCCGCAACAGCATGACCACGTCTTGCGGGCGCAGGACGATCTGTGGATTGGATTTTGAGCGGTTCATGGCCGCACCTCGTATTCGCCATTCGCGAATAGCGAATATACATCACAATCCCACTAACAATCAAATAGTTATCTCCATATGTTGTATGCATACAGCATATGGAATCTGCACACGCCCGATCCCAGTTCAGTCAACAATCGCCTGATTCACGATCGCATTCACCACATACCGGTAATGCCAGCGAATCGGCCCCGGCGAATGCGCCATGAACACCACCACCAGTTGCTCTTTGGGGTCGGCAAATCAGTTGGTGCCGTAGGCGCCCGGCCAGGAGAAGCTGCCCGCTGAAACCCTTGGTGCATGGGCTTCCCGGGCCTGCATACCTTGGAAACCCGCTTCCAGAGAGGCTCTCCGGCCATCCACCGCGTCCACTTTGTTGTGACGCCCGCCAGCAAGGCCGCTTCCAGGCGGCTAGCTCTCCACCAGCGGGTTGCGCACCCGCAGCCCCGGGAACCGCGAAAAATCCCGATCGGCAGTCCATAGCTCACTGATGCCGTGGTCCAGGCAGATCGCCGCAATGCGCGCATCGTGGATCGCGCCGCCTTGCACCTTCGCCTGGGTGGCCAGTTTCGCCAGCGTGGCCCAATGCTGGGGCGCTTCGCCGATCAGGCTGAGGCTAGGTGATTCCATCCAGATCTCCACCTGTGCTTGTGCCTGCTTCAGGGTGGAAGGCGGGTTGAATATTTTGGGGCGCGTAACGATGGCAATGAATTCATGCACGCAGGGCCAGGGAATCGCCCATGCGGCGCGGCTGGCTGCCAAGTTGTTGAGGCAAGCGTGTGCCGCGTCATTCCACTCATGGTCGGCACGATGGGCGTAGACCAGAAGGTTGGTGTCGACCGCGATCACCGCTCGTTGGCCGCATCCAGCACTGCCCGCCAGCCGGCGCTGCGGGCCTCGCGCGTCAGGCCTTTGCCTTTCACGCGGCCATCGCGCGGCTGGTGTGCCGGTGCCTGGGCGCTGTCTTTCAGAGCCTGCTTCAGCCCTTGCTCGATCAAGGCACGCAGCGTGGTGCCACTCTTGGCCGCCTGGCGCTTTGCCTGAAGGAAAAGCGTGTCGGAGATTTCGATCGTGGTTTTAATATGGGTACCCATATTGCGACATATGGGTGCATTCTACTTGGAATTACCGCCCCAGCAAAGCTCCGGCGATGCCGAAGCGCGGCGGGTCATGCAGGAAAGCGTCGACCGAGTCGCTCGGCAGTGTGACGATGTGCCCGGCAATGTCGCCGTGCGTGAGCGTCGATAGTCAGATTTCCAACAGACCTCGGTAGAGAACTGCAAGCAGTTTGCGCGCCTTGTCCGGATCGGTCGAGCGCATTGCGTTTGCGAGTATGCCGGGGCTCCCCTCATCTGTCTCGGCGGCGAGGATGGCGCCGATGCGCTCCACGCCACGCCGGTCTAGCACAGCGAGCATGTCGCGGCCGAGCATGCGTGCTCCGGCATCTTCGTAGTCAAAACTCTCTTCCGCAGTCCAATCGGCGAATTCGGTCCACAGGCGATCCACATTGCCAAACGCGAGATACTCCCCGACGATCAGCATCAAATCGTGCGCATCCTTGAGCGGTGCACTGAAGTGGCGGTCTTTCCATGTCACCAGCTTGAGTATGGCAAGCGCCGGCAGCGAAATCAGCCTGGCCGGCACATTGCCAGGCAGGCTGATGGGATGCGCCGTGACTTGCGCCTCCTGAAATCCGAACACATCCATCACGAATTCGCCACGAGGTGGCCAGGCAATGCGGCGCTCGGCGGATTCCACGCCCGAAAACGGCACCAGATCGACCGCCAGCCCGCTGGCATGCCGCAGTGAATGCAAGACCGCAGGCTGACCACTGAATTGCCCCGAAGCAATCAGCCCCTCGCGCAGGGTATTAAACGCGGACCAGCTCGGCACGGCCACCGCAAGATCGATGTCTTCGGTAACGCGCTCCGGGTCTTTGCCGAAACGGTAACGAACGTGCAGGTCGCGCGCGAACGCGCCAACGATCAACAACGGCACGTCCATCGGCAGCGCCACCGCCGAAACCGCGGCGATGGCCTGCGCTTCGACGGCGAGTTCAGTGCGTTGGGAAAAGTCCAGCGAGATGGGTTTCATATACGAGTTCCGCGGTGGCGATGCAGCGCCCGTCGCCCGTCGCCAGCAAATCGGCGTAGACCAGTGCGGGCGGCACGATGTCCGCCGGCACGCCTTCCGGGTGCTTCAGGGTCTTGCCCCAAAAGCGCCTGCGCAATTCCACGAATTGCGTTCCGCCGCCCGGTTGGGGCGTGCGCATTTTGCGCCGTGCCATCCAGGTGCCCGGAATCTTGTCCCCATAAACCGTCAGCTCGCCTGGACGCAGGTAGTCAGTCAGCAGGGCACCGCCCGCCTCGCCGCCCCATTGCATGTCGTGCTCGCCGGGGTTCCATTCCTTCCAGTTGTCGAATGGCTCGGGCAACACCAACCGGATCAATGTTTTCGGACGCAAGGTGCGCGCATAGGCGATTGCCCAGTTGTCCAGCAGCCGGCGGTTGGGATGGAAACGGCGGCGGCGGCGCCCCGCCGTCGCCAGATACCCCTTTTTTTCCAGGTCTGCGAGAACGGCCGGTACCACGCCGAGGGCCACGTTGGCGGCAGTGGCGATAGCGCGCTGCGGCGCCTCCGCCAATTCCGGATCGCAGATAAGTGCAAACAACACCTTCAGCCCCGCCGCGGTAAAGGCCTTGCCCTCGTCGCGCAGGGCTTTGGGCTTCTGTTCAGGTTTGCGCCCGGTCACCATCACCAGCAGGCCGGGGCCGGTGAGCCAGGCGTTGCCTGCGGTGTCGGCAAAGGCCTGATCAAGCGCGCGCAGACGCTCCGCCATCGGCGGCGTGATGTGGCCCGCGACAAGCAGCGGCTGGCGCCCGGTGCGGGCAGCGGTTTGACGCAAACGCGCCACCACCGCACCCAAGGTTGCGTTTGGGAGCGTGCGCTTGACCTCCACCACGTAGTCGACTTGTTGCTTGTCTTTTTCTATGCGCAACCAAGCGTCCGCCCCCGTATCGCGCGCGGGGCGGTTTTGCTGCCGCACCTTGATTCCGAAGGGTTCGAGGGCGGCGATGGTGTGGTCGAGGATGGTGGCTTCGTTCATTTTTCAATTACGTTCATAAATTGCGAACGCATTAAAATTATGAACTAAACTGGTGATTTGTTCAATAAATATGTATGTTCACGAAATATGAACGTTGTAAAAAAGAGAACATCTAAGGGAAATCGCACTTTTCAACAACGCATCGGCCTGAAACCTTTGGTGCATGTGCCTCTCAGCCATGCATGCCACGTAGACCCGCTACCACAGCGCCTCTCTAGCCACCCGCCCATTTCGATTTCCGCTCACCGCCCCGCTCGGTGTCCCAACGTCGGGTATGTCGCCTACATCTTCACCGCCAAAATCCCATCGCCGTTTATCGCCGCAACAATCCCGGCCTGCCGCAGGCGTTTCGCCACTTCGTTTGGCGCATCGCGGCCACTGGTCAGTTTGTTCGGCGTGCAGGTGTAGTGAAACAGCTTGCCCCTGCACTTGCCGGCATCAAGGTTGAGTAACATGGACACAACGCGCATCCATCCCTTGCTTCCCCCACCCTCATGCAGGCCTGAAAAACATGTTCCATTATTTTCCCGACAACTATCGCTGGTCGCTGGCGGTGCTGCGCTCGATCGCGGCGGGCGGCCTGTTTGGCGAGATCGACTGGGCTTGTTCCAGGCTGCGCGAAGCCGCCAAGGTGGCACCGTCCGGCGACCTGGAGGCCTGGCACCAGGCATGGTTTGAACTCGGGCATCAGTTGGAAATCTCGGCGGACACGGCACGCGCGGCGGGCCATCGTGTCAGCGAGAGCGACTTTTCACTGCGCGCTTCGGTCTATTACCAATGGGCCGAGGGCCTGCTGGACCCGGACGATCCGCGTGCCCACGCCATGTATGGCAAGCACCTCGAGTGCTTTCGCCGTTTTGCCGAAGCGCGCGAGCCGGTGGTCGAGATCGTCGACATTCCGTTTGGTGGCGAAGTGATTCCGGCTTACGTCGTGCCTGCGGTGGGCAGCAACGGCAGGAGCCCGGCCTGCATTTTGTCGGACGGACTCGATGCCAACAAGGAGGAGATGTATTACGTCGCGCTCGCCCTGGCGCGGCGCGGCATCACCACCGTGGCGATCGACGGCCCTGGGCAGGGCGCGGCATTGCGGGTGCATGGGATGGTGGCGCGCCATGACTTCGAGGTGCCGGTGAGTGCGGTGGTCGACTGGATGGTCAAACGCCCGGAAATCGACCCCGCGCGAATCGGCATGGTCGCCGCCAGCTGGGGCGGGTATTACGCGCCGCGTGCGGTGGCCTTTGAAAAGCGCATCAAGGCATGCGGGGTGATGGGCGCGGTGTTCGATACGCACGCCTGCATGGTGCGCCGGGTCGGCTATCGGCCCGGCGAGGGGGCGACGCAACTGGGCGGCAATGCGCCGCTGGGCACCACCGGCAAACAGATTTTGCGCATCCTCGGCACACCGGACTGGGAGAGCGCGTTCCGCAAGCTCGAAGCATTTCGCCTTGAATCGGTTGCGCACCAGATCGAATGCGACCTGTTCATCGTGCATGGCGAGAATGATCGCCACGCGCCGCCTTCCGAAGCGCAGCGCCTGCTCGCCGCGGTAAGCTCAAAGCACAAGCAACTGCGGATCTTCACCGAAGCCGAAGGGGGCGCAGCCCACGTCAACCTGGACCGGCCGGAGCCGGCCTTGAGCTTGCTGTGCGACTGGATGTCCGACCGCTTGTTGGCCTGAAGTTGGCCTGATGTTGGCCTGATCACCGAAAGGAAACACATGAGACAAACCCTACAATTACTCGCCCTCGCCTGCTGCACGATGTTGGCGCCCATGCCGGCGGCCTGGGGCGCTTTTCCGGAGCAAGCGATCAAGCTGGTGGTCGGCTTCCCGGCCGGCAGCACCGCCGACCTGATCGCACGCGCGCTTGGCACCAGGCTCACCAGCCAGTTGGGCCAGCCGGTGATAGTCGAGAATCGCGCGGGCGCGGGCAGCAGCATTGCCGCCGACGCCGTCGCCAAAGCGCCGCCCGACGGCTACACGCTGCTGGTCAGCACCACGGCGAACGTCATCAACCCCCTGCTCTCGACCAATTCGAAATTCGATTTCGGCCGTGACCTGGCCCCGATCGCGCTGCTGGCGGAAAATCCGGTGGTGTTGATCGCGCCGGGAAATTCGCCGCTGGTCAACGTTGCCAGCCTGGTCGCGGCGGCCAAGGCGGCACCCGGCACACTGACCTTTGCTTCGTCCGGCAACGGCACCTTCACCCACCTGTATGGCGAACTGTTCAACCTGCTTGCCGGCATCAAGCTGACCCACGTGCCCTACAAAGGCAGCACCCAGGCGATGACCGACGTGATGGCCAGCGTGGTCGATTTGTCGTTTACGCCGGCCACGCCGGTGATGGGGCAGATCAAGGCCGCCAAGCTCAAGGCCCTGGCCGTGATCGGGCGTCAGCGGATGGCGGCGCTGCCTGATGTGCCGACCTTCGCCGATGCCGGCATCCCCGGCTTTGACTCGGCCTTGTGGTTCGGCCTCAACGCGCCGGCAGGTACGCCCAAGGCAGTGATCGACCGGCTATCGACCGAAGTGCAGCGTGCGTTCGCCAGCCCTGAAATGCGCTCGCTGTTGGTAGGCCAGGGGATCGACCCGGTGGCGGCCGGGCCGGCGCAGTTTGCCGACCTGATCGGGCGCGAGACCAGGCAATGGGCACAGGCAGTCAAAAGCTCGGGCGTGAAGTTGGACTGAACTGCGCCGAGTGAACTGCAATGCCCTGCGCGCGGCCGGCACAAGGCGATGGCCTGAAACCCTTGGTGGGAGCCATTTTTGGCTCACTTCTTCGCCGCCAACACTCCGTCGCCATTGGGCGCCGCCACAAAGCCGGCCTGCCGCAGGCGCTTCACCACTTCGTTGGGCACATCGCGGCCGCTGGTGAGCTTGTTGGGCGTGCCGGTGTAGTGAAACAGCTTGCCCCGGCGCTTGAGCACGCGGGCGAGCTGGTCGTAAAACACCTGTGAATACAATTCGCCGGCAATGCCGAAGCGCGGCGGGTCGTGCAATATCGCGTCGACCGAGTCATTGGCCAGCGTGAGAATCTCTTTCGCAATGTCGCCGTGGGTGAGCGTCAAGGCGCGACCCGCGGTGGGCGACCACGACTCGGCAGTGTGCCGATGTGCCCGGCTGGATTGGGAATGCGCTACCCTGAACCCAGGACAAATAATCCAATCGCAGCCGGGGACATAGCAGTGAACAGCAGACTGGTAGTGGCAGGTGCGTTATTTATGGCAATTGCGTCAGTCGATGCCTTTGCATACTCGGATAACGGACGAAAAATTCATCGTATCGGTATAGAGAAGAAAAATGGCGACACATTGGCATGCGAGAAAGCGATAAAAGGGGCCGAAGAAGATATCGCGCTCAGTTGCAAAAGAGAAGGCGGTATACGCGAAGTTGAGCGCTCGCCAAAGTGCATTTTTGGCCACGACTCGGCGTACGTTTCAGCTACGTTCAACGCTGTGGTGTGGTGCAACAAGCCAGAAAAAAAGTAATCAACCGGCACTGCCCCGAAATTGAGTAAACACCTCATAACCACGCATCAATTGAATCCGCACTCTTTTCGGGTGGCCACAAAATTCACCTTCAACTCCCCCTTGCGCAAGCACCCTTTCACCCACGAGCCAGAGTAGGTTTTCCCTTCAATGGTGGCCACACCGATTCCATCCGGCTTATGCGCTTTGAAGTCGCCTTCGTAGCTGTCACCGCCCACAAAGGCGCCGCCCTTGCCGTTTAACTGGCCATCCTTGAACTGGCCCATGAAGATGCTCCCGTTCGCATACTTGCGCACGCCCGTGCCGTTCATTTCGTCATTCTTGAAGTCACCCACGTAGGTGCTCCCGTCCACCATCTGCAAGCTGCCCTTGCCGTCGAAATCACCATTGCGGAATTCGCCCTCGTAGCGAGCCCCGTTCGCGTACACAAAAATGCCTTTGCCGGTTGCCAGACCTGCGCGGCACACCCCTTCAAATCGAACGGCAGAATCTGGCTTGCCTGCTTGCAAGATCCCCCGACCGTCGGCCAGACCGTTCTTGCAGCCACCAGACCACGATACCGGGTCGTTGGGTTCAACACCACCGGGCCTGCCGATTTTGCATCCGGTTTTGGAGTCCGCGATGAACTCAGGCGGCGCGGACTGTGCGAATACATTGCCGGCAATCAACAACAAACTGGCTAATTTTCGATATCGCATATTCCCTGTTTTCCGATGTTGGTTGCTGACGCTACTGAATAGGTGACCACGCCCTGCCTGTGGAGCGGCACTGGATTCGTGGTGGCTGTCCGGCCCAAATTGATGCTGCGGGTTTGGTCTTGTAGGCCGTTCGCTGCCGCAGAAAATAATCAGTCGCCATCCTTGAAATTGCGCGCCTGCCAATCTTGCGCTAGTTTCTGCGCTTCGTTCAGTTGTTGGAACGTCATATTTCGTGCGAGCGTGTCGCGAGCCGTCGCAGCGGCTTCATGTCCCGTCATCGCCGCAAGGTAATACCACATATAAGCACTGACTTCATTCTTGGGAATGCCCATCCCTTCTGCGTACATTAAGCCAAGGACGTGCTGCGACCCGAAGTTGCCCTGCGCTGCGGATTGCCTGTACCACTTCAACGCTTCGGCATAGTTCTGCCCAACGCCTTCGCCATTTAGATACATCCCCCCAACCGAGCACTGGGCCGGCTCGTACCCTTGCGCAGCTGCCAACCTGTACCACTTCAACGCCTTCGCGTAATTCTTTGCGATGCCATCACCGCGAAAGTAACTATTCCCAAGAAAATGCTGCGCCCATGCTTCGCCCTTGCTTGCCAGCTTTTTTGTAATGGCCAGCTCAGCCGCGAAGTCGCCACAATTGTTGGCAGCAGCAGCGGCATCCCTCGGCTCTGCCCCCATGGCACTGGTGTTGGAGGCATCAAAAGTAGCCAACGGATCGAAGCCGTATTGATTGCGCCCCACTGTTCCCCTCCGGAAGCCCAGAAAAGCTAGGCTGTGAAACCAGCCATAGAGCGGCACCACATTCACTAGAAACATCCATCCGGTGCGGTCACGATCATGCCAGCGCTTGACTTGAACCGCCATGGTCAGCCAAAAGGCGATTGGCAGACATATCCAATTCCAGATAAATTGGTACGGGCTGCTCCCCTCTACCTCCGTCGCTCCGATCGCGCTGGCACTAGCTACCAGGCCGACAAACACGCCTATTGTCACTACCCAAAACATTGAGAGTGAAGCCCGCCCTTGAAGCGAAAACAACGACCTTATTGCCGACATGCCCACTGCTTTCTTGCGATTCAATTCCACCTGATCTCACCTCATCCAACGAATGAAGGTGATCACGCCCACACCGCTACCAGCACTCCCTTGAAGATTTCCCAGGCGCTCTTTGTCACCTTCTCGGAGGTCGGCGTCGTCAACGCATACACCCTTGATTGCGCCGATCCATCCCCTTGTGTTGCGGCCAGTTGGTACCATTTCATCGCCTCACGTTCGTCTTCAGGTATGCCGTGTCCGCCGTACTACATCCGACCAATCATGAACTGCGCATTCTGATTTCCCTGCGCTGCTAGCGGCCGGAATATTGTCAGTGCGGTCGCGTGGTCGCCGTGCGCCTTGGCGGCGAGGCCCTCTTCATAGGGTCCTGCCCAAGAGGTGCCGACACCGAGCAACAAGGTCGCGCACAGGAGAAATGGGGCAACTGCGGAAAGCAGGAATCGGTTCACTTGGCAACTCTACGACTAGAGTGTTCCTAAGCGAACCGGCTCGGCAGGCCGCATTCTACTGCCTGTGGCTGTCGAGGCATTACCTTATTTTGGGCTATTCAGCGAATTCGAGCCCCGGTCAGACCAGCCCCGCGTTTTTCAGTTCATCCTTGACCCAGGCGTAGACGATGGGCGCCATGACCACACCGGGCAGCCCGAACAGCGCCTCCATCAGCAGCATCGCCGTCAGCAGTTCCCAGGCCGAGGCCTTGATCTGGCTGCCGACGATGCGCGCATTGAGGAAGTATTCGAGTTTGTGCACTATCACCAGGAAGGCCAGCGAGGCGAGAGCCGTTTGCGGCGTGTGAGCGAGGCTGACGGTGACGATGATCGCATTCGAGATCAGGTTGCCGACCACGGGAAGCATGCCGGCGAGGAAAGTGACCGCGATCAAAGTTTTGGTGAGCGGCAGGTGCACGCCGGCGAGGGGCAGCACGACCGCCAGGTAAAGCGCGGTCAGTCCCGTGTTCAGGAGCGAGATCCTGACCTGCGCGAAGACAATGCGGCGGAATGCGTCTGCGATCCGCCGCGCGCGCTCGGCCAATGCTGCGGCAAACGGCCCGAGTTGGCTGTCCGGAAGAGCCTCGCGGGTCGCGATGATGGCCCCGATCACCAGGCCGACGAGGGTATGCGCCAGCGCCAGCCCCGCTTCCTTGCCCACCATGCCCAACTCGGCCGCATGATGGCGCAGCCATTCGGACGTTGCGGTCTGCAGTTCGCCGGCGGCGTTCTCACCGGACTCGGGGAGGAGGTCGAGTATCCAAGGCGGCAGGGAGGAGCGTGCGCCCTCGATGATCTGCGCCATCCTGCCGAAGAGGCGTGCAAGGCTGCCCTCTTCGCTGCGAAAGAAGGCCAGCGCACCGAACGCTACGGCGGCTGTCACGGCGACCACGAGCGTCGCAAGGAGCGCCACCGCAATCAGCTTGCCGCGCGCGCTCGAAAACCGCCGCTGCAAGGTCGGCGCCATCAATTGGACCAGCTCATGCACCAGTAATCCGGCCAGCAGCGCCGGCAGGAGGTGGCGCTCGAGCGCAAGGATCAGCGTCGCTGCGGCGAGGAACCATGCGATCTGGCGCATACGGGCAAGTGTCGGATTCATAGGTGGGGGGCGGATTCATCAACTAACAATTCCTCAGCATACATGGTCGCCCCGCTTTGGCAAGGCCTCATTCCATGATGGTGGGAAGGCAAAGCTTGTAGCCATGCATCCGGACTTGTATGAGGCCGGCCTCCGCCCCTGATGGAATTTTCTGATCGGGGCCTCATCAAAACCGCGCGCTCAAAGTGCTCTGCCGCGATAGCGAAAGTCCGGCGGTCGGTATGGGCGGGCAGTGGGGGGGGTGCGCAGGATCACCCTCCGCTACTTTCGCTTCGGCACTGATGCGGCCCAAAGGGGGAGGTCATAACGTGCGCATCCTAACTTACCTCAACTATTTATTAATTTAGCGTTCATTTGCCCAGCTTTCAGTCCGCTGTGGGACGATTCAAGTTTCAACGGCGCTCAGACGTGAAGAAATGCCGACACAAAGATACTCAAGCAAGAATCGCGCACTACTTGGTTGCCCTGTAACAGATATCAAGATGTGTCGCCTCCCGGTCGGGCAACGGTCGCTCTCACATATTCATGCAATATACGCAGCAGTCGTTTTCAGCTAATATCCTGCGGCCAGTCAAAATAATCAAGGACAGTCGCATGCAACACAATTGCCCACGCGATGGCAGCCGCCTGAATCAACATGAAGACACGCAACGGGCAATGTGGAGTTGCGGCGTCTGCTATGGTGGATTTCTGAAGCCGCCTGCGGACCAGGACGTCATGTCCCGCTGCAAGCCGCTTGAACGGGAGGAGTTTGATCCTCCCATTTGTTGCCCGGAGGACGGGACGGATCTCACGCTCGTGGAGTTGGCGGGCGTGTCCATAGATATCTGCCCGACCTGCAATGGGATCTGGCTGGACGACGGCGAAATTGAAAAGCTGCAGGGCACGGGACTGCACGGAGCGGGGTCGCAAAGCGGCGACGGCCGGGCTTCCATCGCTGGCATGACTGCAAGCGGGGTTGCCGCAGGTGCGGCGGCAGGTGCAGGTGCAGGTGCGGTGGCAGGTGTGGCGGCAGTTGAAGCAGCGTCAGGCATCCTCTCAATTGTGTTCACTGCGCTGTTCGACCTGTGAATGGGCGTTCGGGCGATGATTGTCAGCATCAATCCTTCCCGGTTGCCAATTCCGCATTCGTGCGTAATAAGTATGACCCTACCCCAGAATCAGTACCGGTCAAAAGTTGGAATTTCCGGCTTTTTGATTCTTATAAATAACAATTTCATTGGAATGGTGGATTGATGGAAAACGCAAATCTCAATGGCACGCCAACGACCGTCGCGGAGTCCAAGAGGCAGGTCAGCAAGCCCGTTTTATTGGTTTCTACTCTTTGCCTCGGAGCAGTGGGTGGTCATAAGCTTTATTTGGGTAAATGGCTCCAATTCACTCTATCGCTGCTGTTTTGCTGGACCGGGATTCCATCTCTGATTGCCTTGGTTGAATTTATTATTTATGCCAGCACCGAAAAGCTCAACGAAAAGTACAGTGCGCACGTACCCAGCGTTGTTATGATCGTTCTAAGTGTGCTTGTCCCTATCGTTACCATCGGCATTTTCGCTTCCATTGCCCTAACGGCTAGTGGGGATTACCAGAGGCGCGGGAACATGGTAGAGCTCATAGTTTCTTCACAGGGTGCGAAAACCACGGTGAGTGAATATTTCTCGAAAAATAACAAATTGCCCTCGACTGAGCTTGCACCCGACACCGCCGGCGAACCGGTAGGGCGTGTCAAAGTTAAAATTGCTCGGGGTGGCGTGGTCGTTGCGACGGTGCCCGCTGAACTGGATGCGAAATTGGCCGGCAAGGCCTTGATTATGGTCCCTAAGGTCGAAGGTAATAATCTCACCTGGACCTGCGGTGTGCAGGACGAATCCATGCTGTTGGTCGTTCCTTCTTCGTGCAGGACGGTTTTGCCGATGCCGTGATATTTTATTGGTGAGTCAAGTGCCAACGAGACTTGAGCGGCGAGAGATTATTCCGGTCAGGCCTTGGGCATTCAAAATACACCAAGTAGCGCCTAGACCTCGATCCGACATGCTCAACATCCAATGCCGCGAGGGTGTGCGCTGCGCCGATGTTGGGTTAAAGGAACGGGTTGAGGCGATCGACGGCGAAACTGTTGGTTTTGCTGTCGAGTTAGATGTGGTGCTGGCGGATGCCGGTAACTTTCCCCGGATAGCCCCTCAGGTGAACGCGCTCGCCGCTCAGACCGATCCATCTGCTCGATCATCTGTCCAACAACCTTGCGTTTGACCTGCTGGGCTAGCGCTCCACTCCGAATACGGTATTGAGGCTCGGCGGCCACAGCCAACTTGCCCGATTCGGGTCGAATCTGGCAACAACATACTAAAGTCGTCTTCGAGGTCGCAGATTGCACCACCCGGCCTTGCTGCAGCTAGCGCACGACAAGTCGGTCTTGGCCGCGCCTAGATGGTCTCGCAGACTCGCTCTGACTCTGATCTATTACCGCAGGAATGGCTGCTGCGGGCACCGAAAACTGCCATTCCTTACATACGCTGGCCGGACTCTGGCTTGAAAGTGGGCCACGGTCTGCAGACGCCGCTATCCCCCCACGGCCGATATTTTCATAAATCCGATCGATTGCGCAAACTCTTCCCGAACGAAAGACTTTCTCAGAGCGGCTTAACCTTCCAGGCGCTGCCGGGACCAAATATAGCGTCGCATTTCGGATTGGTACATTCAAGCGAGCGAAGGCGAATTTCGGTGCTGCAGTTCGGGCACACGCCCGGGCCATCTGGCAGCAACGGCGCAGCCGGTGCCTCTTCGGCTTCCGGCATCGGCGCAGCCGGCGCCTCTTCGGCTTCCGGCATCGGCACAGAGGCCACAGCAACCGGATCCAACGGTGTTGCCCGTTCCAAAGCCTCACGAAAGCTCTGTGCCTTCATGAATTTTCCCAGGCGGTCCTCATACAGATACAGCCCCTGAATGCACCGGTCCAGTTCAGGTGGCTGCGGCTTGAGCGGCACGAGCGCGCGCGCCAGCGCGGGCAGCGTCTTGTTGCTGAAGTAACGGTTCGGTTCCCTGTAAAGGACAAACACCGCAACCGGAAATGCCGCTGCAAACACCGCCGCGTCCATCCACAACGGCGTAGCCGGATAGGCAAACCCCAGCCAGATCGGCCCACCGCACGCCAAAGCAAATGCAAGCAAGGTCGGGATGTCCAATCGGTCGATTTGCGTTCCCACACCATATCTTTCCGCCATCGACTGGCTCGCCTTGAGGAATTCCGCGCGAATCAGGCCATGCCGCACATACTCGGCCTGAGCGATGTCGTTTCCGGGCTCAAGCTTTGGATTGGTTCTGGCGATGGGGGGAAGCGCCGGCGCGCTCGCCTCGTACGCCTGGTAGTCCGTGGCCTGAACGTCGAATTCGGCCGCGCAAGTAAGGCACGTGCCGGAAAACCCGAGCAGTTCTCCCTGGCCCACGGACATCCCGAATACGGACTGCGTCATTCCCACGCGGCTCACCTCCACCGTGCGCGGGGCAGCGCACTGCGGGCACACTTCCGCAACATAGCCAACCCTATGTTCCGTTTTTCTGCGGCCAGCAATGAGTGAAACCAAGGCAGCGATCACCACCACGACCAGAATCGCTATCCCCTCGAGCGAAATTCCACCACTGAAAAGATAGACGAGCAGGATGATCACGCCCACGATCCCGCTTTGACGTTTGACGGAGGACAAGAATCCATTCATATTTCCTGATTCCCGATGTTGATTGCTGATGCTACTGAATAGGTGGCCATGCCCATGTCTCTGGAGCCGCATGGGATTCGTGGTGGCTGGCCGATTTAAATTGATGCTGCGAAAGTGGCCTTGTTGGCCGGGTCGCCACCGCAGAAAATAGTCAATCGCAATTCTTGAATTTGCGCGCCTGACACTCTTGCGCCAGCTTTTCAGCTTTGGCTATTTGCTGCGATGTCATTTTCTCGGCAATGAGGATGAGACTCTTCTTGGCAGTCGCATCACCCGCTGATGCCGCGAGGAATAACCACATAAGAGCGCGGATATTATCCATGGGGGCGCCTTGCCCTGTGGCATACCTCAGGCCGACGCTGAGCAGAGAGCTGGCGTCACCCTGCGCTGCGGCCAGCCTGTACCACTTTACCGCCTCGGCATAGTCCTGTGCGACTCCTTTCCCCTCGTCGTACATCACGCCGATGTTGAACTGCGCCTCAGCATAACCCTGCGCTGCGGCCAGCCTGTACCACTTCATCGCCTCGGCATAGTCCTGTGCGACTCCTTTCCCAATGCGATACAGCACGCCGAGGGAGTTCTGCGCGTCAGCATAACCTTGCGCTGCGGCTAGTCTGTACCACTTCACCGCCTCGGCATAATCCTGAGCGGCTCCTAGCCCAGTGGCGTACGTCGAGCCGAGATTGAACTGCGCGTTAGCGTTACCCTGCGCTGCGGCTAATTTGTACCACTTCATCGCCTCCGCATCGTTCTGTGCGACTCCTTGCCCATCGCCGTACATCAATCCGAGGTAGTACTGCGCAGTTGCGTTCCCGTCGATGGCAAGCGGCCTCAACAATTTCAGTGCCGATTTGTACCACTTGATCGCCTCGGCATCGTTCTGTGCGACTCCTTGCCCATTGTCGTACATCAATCCGAGGTTGTACTGCGCAGTTGCGTTCCCGCCGATGGCAAGCGGCCTCAACAATTTCAGTGCCGTCGCGTAATCCTTAAGCTTGTAGGCGGCAATACCGTCTTCAAGTGGACCAGCCAATGCGGTTGCCGGCGAAAGCGCGAGTGCTAAGGCGAAAAGCAAGGGCAGGTGCAGTCTCATAAGTGCTCCGGTTGTGTAGTCATTAGGGGGCTGCAACATTTGTCGCAGGCCACAGCATGGACATCAATTCAATGTTCGATTCAGTGAAAATGTGACAAAAGTGCTCACGCGCCTCACCTTAGAAAACGCAGGATCGAGAGCAGCAAATGCGGTATTCAAAAGGATGAGCCACATCACCGCCAGCACCAGTTGGAATATTCCCCAGGCAGTTTTGACATTTTTTTTGTATTTTTTCAGGCATCGGCCCCGTCAATCTCGCCATAGCAGCGTTGCTAGTCGCAATTCTTGAAATTGCGCGCCTGACACTCTTGCGCCAGCTTTTCAGCTTCGGCTATTTTCTGCTGCGTCATTTTCTTGGCAGTGACGCTGCGATTCTCCTGAGCAGTGGCGTCACCCTTCGATGCCGCAAGGTTGAACCACATAAGCGCGCGGCTATTATCCATGGGGACGCCTAGCCCTCTGGCATACATCGCGCCAAGGTTGGTCTGCGCGCCAGCATCACCCTGCGCTGCTGCTAGCCTGTACCACTTCACCGCCTCGGCATCGTCTTGTGCGACGCCTTGCCCACGGCGATACATGATGCCGAGGTTGCTCTGCGCCTTGGCATCACCCTGCGCTGCGGCTAATTTGAACCACTTCATCGCCTCGACATAGTCCTGCGCGACTCCTTGCCCCTTGTCGTACATAACGCCAAGGTTGTGCTGCGCCGACGCACCTCCCTGCGCTGCAGCTAATTTGTACCACTTCATCGCCTCGGCATCGCTCTGTGCGACTCCTTGCCCCTCGTCGTACATCACTCCGAGGTTGTACTGCGCAGTTGCGTTCCCTTTGATGGCAAACGGCCTCAACAATTTCAGCGCCGTCGCGTAATCCTTATG
>CANJDH010000027.1 GCA_947473125.1 Burkholderiales bacterium | reverse complement strand
CTTCCGACCTCGGCGGCACCATGCGTCTCGGTTCGCAAAAGTGCCCGGTCAAGGCCGGCACGCTGGCGGCGAAAATCTACGGTGCCCACGTCAACGAGCGGCACCGCCATCGTTACGAGGTCAACAACCATTACGTGGCGCAATTCGAGGCGGCCGGCATGGTGATTTCCGCGCGCACCCCGACAGAAGACCTGCCGGAGATGATGGAGATTCCGTCGCATCCGTGGTTTGTCGGCGTGCAGTTTCACCCCGAATTCACGTCGACGCCGCGCGGCGGGCATCCGCTGTTCAAGTCTTATGTGGAAGCGGCGCTGCAATACCAGGCATCGAGGACGGTGCAGCCCCCGATTGCGCAACTCCTTGGGCAGGCGGCCTGACCCATGAAGCTGTGCGGTTTTGACGTCGGTATCGACAAACCGCTGTTCCTGATTGCCGGGCCCTGTGTGGTCGAGTCGCGCCAGATGGCGATGGACACCGCCGGGCAGCTCAAGGAAATTGCCGCGGCGGTCGGCATCCCGTTTATCTACAAGTCATCCTACGACAAGGCCAACCGGACCTCCGGTACGTCGTTTCGCGGTTTGGGGCGCGACAAGGGGCTGGCGATCCTCGCCGAGGTCAAACAACAGATCGGCGTGCCCCTGCTGACCGACATCCACGACATTCCCGAAATCAAGGAAGTCGCCTCGGTGGTGGACGTGTTGCAGACCCCGGCGTTCCTGTGCCGGCAGACCGACTTCATCCGCGCGGCGGCCATGGCCGGGCGCCCGGTGAACATCAAGAAAGGGCAGTTCCTGTCGCCCTGGGAAATGAAGAATGTGGTGGCCAAGGCGCGCGACGCGGCGCGCGAAGCCGGCGCCAGCGACAACATCATGGTGTGCGAGCGCGGCGCCTCGTTCGGCTACAACACGCTGGTCTCGGACATGCGCTCCCTCGCGGTGATGCGCGACACCGGTTGCCCGGTGGTGTTCGATGCGACCCATTCGGTGCAGCAGCCCGGCGGCATGGGCGACAAGTCCGGCGGCCAGCGCGAGTTCGTGCCGGTGCTGGCGCGCGCCGCGGTGGCAGCCGGCGTGGCGGGGGTGTTCATGGAAACCCATCCGGACCCGGACAAGGCCTTGTCCGACGGCCCCAACGCGTGGCCGCTGGGGCGCATGCGTGAATTGCTGGAGACACTGGTCGAGCTTGACCGTGTCGTCAAGAAACGTGGTTTCGCCGAGGAGCATATGTGACATGGCTGCATACCTGATTTACGACGCGGTGGTAACCGACCCGCAAAAATACGAGCAGTACAAGGCGCTGTCCCCGGTGGCGATTGCGGCCTACGACGGCAAGTTCGTGGTGCGCGGCGGCAAGCACGAGAGCGTCGAGGGCGACTGGAAGCCGAACCGCGTGGTGATGGTCGAGTTCCCCTCGTACGAGCGCGCGCAGGAATTCTGGAATTCACCCGAATACAAGGCGGCACGCGAAGCGCGCAGCGGCGCAGCGGTTGCCAAGGCCATCATCGTGCAGGGCCTCTAGGCTTTTAGGAGACGCAACCATGAGCGCAATCGTAGACATTGTCGGCCGCGAGATCATTGATTCGCGCGGCAACCCCACCGTTGAATGTGACGTGCTGCTCGAATCGGGCGTGATGGGCCGTGCCGCCGTGCCGTCCGGCGCCTCGACCGGCTCGCGCGAGGCGATCGAGCTGCGTGACGGCGACCCGAAGCGTTACATGGGCAAGGGTGTGCTCAAGGCGGTCGAGCACATCAATACCGAAATTGCCGAAGTCGTCGCCGGGCTCGATGCCAACGAGCAGGCCTTCCTCGACAAGGCGCTGATCGAACTCGACGGCACCGAAAACAAGGGCCGCCTCGGCGCCAACGCGATGCTCGCGGTGTCGATGGCCAATGCCAAGGCCGCCGCCGAAGAAACCGGGCTGCCGCTGTACCGCTACCTGGGCGGCTCCGGCCAGATGCAACTGCCGGTGCCGATGATGAACGTGATCAACGGCGGTGCGCACGCCGACAACAACCTCGACCTGCAGGAATTCATGATCATTCCGGTGGGCGCGCCGAGTTTTCGCGAGGCGGTGCGCTATGGGGCCGAGGTGTTCCACACGCTCAAGAAAATCCTGCACGATCGTCGCCTCACCACGGCGGTGGGTGACGAAGGCGGCTTTGCCCCGAACGTCGAGAACCACGAAGCGGCGATCAAGCTGATCATCGAAGCGATCGAGAAGGCCGGCTACGAGCCCGGTACCGAGATTGCGCTCGGCCTGGACTGCGCGGCCAGCGAGTTCTATCGCGACGGCAAATACCACCTTGAAGGCGACGGCCTAGTGCTCTCAAGCGGGCAATTCACCGACTATCTGGCGTCGTGGTGCGACAAATATCCGATCCTGTCGATTGAAGACGGCATGGCCGAAGGCGACTGGGACGGCTGGAAGACCCTGACCGACCGCCTCGGCAAGAAGGTGCAGATCGTCGGCGACGACCTGTTCGTCACCAACCCGAAAATCCTGCGTGAGGGCATCGCCAAGGGCGTCGCCAATTCGATCCTGATCAAGGTGAACCAGATTGGCACGCTCACCGAAACCTTCGCCGCGATCGAAATGGCCAAGCGTGCCGGCTACACCTCGGTGATTTCGCATCGCTCCGGCGAGACCGAAGATGCCACGATTGCCGACATCGCGGTCGGCACCAACGCCCTGCAGATCAAGACCGGTTCGATGAGCCGCAGCGACCGTGTTGCCAAGTACAACCAGCTGCTGCGCATCGAGGAAGACCTCGGCGACGTGGCGAGCTACCCGGGACGCGACGCGTTCTACAACCTGCGCTGAACCCCGCCCGGCGCCATGAACCGGTCGCTTGTCTTGGTGTTCGCCGGGCTGCTGGTGTTATTGCAATACCCGCTCTGGTTCGGCAAAGGCGGCTGGCTGCGCGCCTGGGACCTTGACCGGCAGGTGGAAGCGCAACAAAAATCCAATGACGGCCTGAAGCGACGCAATGCCGGCCTCGAAGCCGAGGTCAAGGACCTCAAGAACGGGCTCGAAGCGATCGAGGAGCGCGCCCGCTTCGAGCTTGGCATGGTCAAGGACAACGAAGTGTTTTTCCAGATTCTCGAGGCGCCGAGCGGCGCGCAAGCGGTCGGTCCTTCGGCGGCGCCTGCGCCAAAGGGGGCAGGCAAGTAGCGCCGCCTGCGCTTCGCTCCGGCGACTTACTCCGCCTCGACCCCTGCCGCCTTGAGGATGCGCGCCATCAGCGGCGATTCGGCCTTGATGGTTTCGGTCACCTTCGCGGGTGTGCTGTGCTGCGTCGTTACACCGAGCTTGGCGTAGGTTTCGCGCACATCGGGCATCTGCATTACCTTGGCCAGTTCGGCATTGACGCGGCTAACCACCTCGCCCGGCGTGCCGCGCGGCGCCGCAATCGACCACCATACGCCCGAATCAAAGCCGGCAATCCCGGATTCGATCATGGTTGGCACCTCGGGCAGGGCCGCGGAGCGCTGCACGCTGGTCACCGCGATCGCACGCAGCTTGCCGGCCTTGATCTGCGGCATCGCCGGCACCATGTCGGAAAACACCATCTGGATCTGCCCGGCCACCAAGTCGGTGACCGACTGGATCGTGCCCTTGTAGGGAATGTGCACGATATCGATGCCCACGGCGCTCTTGTACATCTCGCCGCTGATGTGCGATTGGATCCCCTTGCCGCCCGAACCAAAGTTGAGCTTGCCTGGATTGGCGCGGGCCAGCGCAGTCAGTTCGGCCAGCGTGGCGGCCGCTACCGAAGGATGGACCACCAGCACCTGTCCCGCGGAAGCTACCATCGAGATCGGCGCAAAATCATTGATCGGATCGAACGGCATTTTCTTGAACAGGTGCGGGTTGGTCACCACCGTGCTGCTGTTCGAGAGCAGCAGCGTGTAGCCGTCGGCCGGGCTTTTTGCCGCCGCCTCATGCCCGATGTTGCCGCTGGCGCCGGCGCGGTTGTCCACAGCCACGGTCTGGCCGAGCAGTTCGGAAAGCTTTTGCGCGATCAGGCGCGCCAGCACGTCGCTGGTGCCGCCGGGAGGAAAGGGTGCGATCAGGCGGATCGATCGTACCGGATACGCGCTTTGCGCCAGTGTCCATGCAGGCGCGAAGGTCGACGCAAGTGCCAAGCCCAGTGCGGCACGGCGTGAGGGCGAGACTGGTCGCGAGAGCAATGGTGAGCGTGCAGGTGAGCCTGCAGGTGAGGTGGTTCGGGTCGGCATGCCGTTACTCCCTTGTGCTGGTTGCGATCGATGCGCCAGTGTAGCCGCTACTTGCGGCGCGGCGCCGGCATCGGCAATGGCAACGCGGTCTGGTACTTGACCTGTTTCAATGCGAAGCTCGAACGGATGTTGGCGATGCCGGGAATTTTCGTCAGGTGGTCGACAATGAAGCGTTCCAGCGCCTGGATGTCGGGTACCACCACGCGCAGCAGGTAGTCGGCATCGCCGGTCATCAGGTAGCACTCCATCACTTCGGGGCGCTTCTGGATCGCCGACTCAAAGCCGTCGAGCTGCTTCTCGACCTGCTTTTCCAGCGTCACCTGGATGAACACGCTGACCGTCAGGCCGACTTTGAGAGGATTGAGCAGCGTCACGTAACGGCTGATGTAGCCGCCGGCTTCGAGCTCGCGCACGCGCATCAGGCAGGGTGAGGGCGACAGGTGCACGCCCTGCGCCAGCTTCACGTTGGACATGCGCGCGTCGCCCTGCAGGCGGTCCAGAATGTTCCAGTCGGTATCGTCGAGAGTGTGTGCCGGCATGGCGTGCCTCCTTCTTGGTCGTGATGGCTATTGCGGCGGCAACAATGTGCCCTTGAACAACAGGATCACGGAGCGCGCTGCGAGATACCCGATCACCGCGCTGGCGACACCCAGGGCGGTAAGCGCGACACTGACCGGCCAGTTGCCACGTTGCACGGCAAAGACCACGGAACTGGCCAATGCGGCAATCGGGAACGAAAATGACCAGAAGCCGGCATTGAATGGCACGGCCTTCCAGTTATGCCAGCGCGTCAACACGGCCATCACCGGGGCGCTGGCGATGCCTATGCAAATCAGATATATCTCGACCGGCAGCGAGGGCCACAACACCGTGACAGCCAGTGTGCACACGGCCGTCGGTGCCATTTCAAGGCCGATGGTGGGGCGCAGGGCAAGGGGCAGCGGGCCTGAAAACAGGCGGTGCAGGATGCGAATCTCCAGAAGTGCCCAGCCGCCGATGCCCATGCCGAGGAGCACGGCCGCCCATCCGGGCTGGCCCAGCACCTGCAGCGCCATGGCGCCGACCAGCCCACCCGATACGGTGGGCAGGTACAGCGCCGGCGTAATGAGTTCCGTCGGCATCTGGCCGGAAGACAAGCGCGCCACCACCAACCACGCCATCCAGAATTCCAGTGCCAGCCCGATCAGGGTGAGCGGCCACCAGAGCACATCGAGTTCCGGAAGGGCCGGAGCGAGCAGTGCCACCAGGACGAGATAGGCCAGTGGCGCCAATGCCAGCAAGGCTCCTTGCACGGGATGCTGCAGTTCCTGCCGCGCGACATGGCGATGCAGTGCAATCTTGAGAAGCCATAACAGCGACAGCAACGCCAACAAGATGATGCCGACCGCGAGCAACACGAACGCGACCGGATTGCCAACGGTGATGCCCAGCGGCACGATGCGCGCCCATGCGCCCGACAGCCCGAGGATGCCGAGCGGAATCGAAAACAAGCCCGGATGCAGGCGCGCCAGCCATGGCCGGGCTACCGAGGGTGCAGCGGGAGGTACCGGTGGTCTGGGTCGATTCGACATTTAATTTTGTATGAAATTGGATTTTTGGAATTTTATGCTTATTTAACTGCTTTCGAACGTCTGATTCGAAACCACTGGGTTCGTCCCCCAAGGTACCATTTGGGCGCCCGACTTGGGCAATCCTTCCCGATTGAACCTCGCCGTGACCGATCTCTCCGACATCAGTGGCCTGCTGCGTACCGCCGCCCAGGCCGACCTTGACCCTGCTGAGACCCGTGAGTGGCTCGATGCGCTCGCCGCTGTGGCCGCGACGCAGGGCGATGCGCGTGCGGCATTCTTGCTGCAGCGCCTCACCGAATTTGCGCGGGGTGTGGGGATCGATGCACCGCGTGGCCTCACGACCCCTTATCGCAACACGATTCCGCTGGAAAAGCAGGCGCCGTTTCCCGGTGATGTCTCGCTTGAAGCACGCATCACCGCCATCGTGCGCTGGAACGCGCTGGCGATGGTGGTACGCGCGAATCGCGCCTCCGCTGAACTGGGCGGCCACATTGCCAGCTATGCCTCGGCGGCAGATCTGTTTGAAGTCGGCTTCAACCATTTTTTCAAGGCTGCGGATGCGCCCGAGGGGGCCGACCTGGTGTTCTTCCAGCCGCATTCCGCGCCGGGCGTCTATGCGCGGGCCTTCCTTGAAGGGCGGCTGACGGAAGCGCAACTGGGCAACTACCGGCGCGAAACCGGCGGCGGCGGGCTGTCATCCTATCCGCATCCCTGGTTGATGCCGGATTTCTGGCAGTTTCCCACCGGCTCGATGGGCCTGGGCCCGTTGCAGGCCTTGTATCAAGCGCGCTTCATGCGCTATCTCGAGCATCGTGGCATCGCCAAAACCGCGGGCCGCAAGGTCTGGGCGTTTGTCGGCGATGGCGAGATGGACGAACCCGAATCGCTCGCTGCGCTGGCACTGGCTTCGCGCGAGGGCCTCGATAACCTGATCTTCGTCGTCAACTGCAACTTGCAACGTCTCGATGGCCCGGTACGCGGTAACGGCTCGATCATCCAGGAGCTCGAAGGTTTGTACGCAGGGGCCGGCTGGAACGTGATCAAGCTGTTGTGGGGCTCGAACTGGGACGCGTTGTTCGCGCGTGACCATGAAGGCGCATTGCTGCGCCGCCTGCACGAAACCGTGGATGGCGAGTTTCAGAAATACTCCGCCACCGACGGGCGCTTCAACCGCGAGCACTTCTTCAACAAATATCCCGAGGTGCGGGCGCTGGTGGCGCACATGAGCGATGCCGACATCGACCAGTTGAAACGCGGTGGCCATGATCCGGTGAAGATCCATGCGGCCTACCATGCTGCGGCAGGCCATCGTGGCCAGCCTACGGTGATCCTCGCCAAGACCATGAAGGGCTATGGCATGGGCTCCGCGGGCCAGGCGCGCAACAGCACGCACCAGCAGAAAAAGCTCGACGACGAAACGCTGATGTCGTTCCGCGACCGCTTTGCCTTGCCACTTTCGGACGAAGACGTGCGCGACGTCAAGTTCTACAAGCCGGCACCTGACAGCGCCGAGATGAAGTACCTGATGGCGCGCCGCGCCGCGCTGGGCGGCCCGCTGCCGGCGCGCAAGCCGACGACGACGTCGATTGCCGTGCCCAACGCCGGGCAGTTCGCGCGCTTTGCGGTGGAGCCCGGCTCTGCAAAGAGCACACCGCCCAGCGATATGTCATCGACCATGGCGCTGGTGCGCATGCTCACGCAACTGGTGAAAGACCAGAAGATCGGCGCGCGCATCGTGCCGATCGTGGCCGATGAGGCACGCACCTTCGGCATGCAGTCGATGTTCCGCCAGATCGGCATTTATTCGCCTGGCGGCCAGCAGTACGAGCCGGAAGACAAGGAAGAACTGCTGTATTACAAGGAAGCGCGCGACGGCCAGATTCTCGAAGAGGGTATCTCCGAAGCGGGCGCCATGTCGTCCTGGATTGCCGCGGCCACCAGCTATGCGCACCATGGCGAGCCAATGCTGCCGCTGTATATCTACTATTCGATGTTCGGCTTCCAGCGCGTCGGCGATTTGATCTGGGCCGCCGCGGACCAGCGGGCGCGCGGCTTTCTGGTCGGTGCCACCAGCGGGCGCACCACGTTGGCGGGCGAGGGCTTGCAGCATCAGGACGGCTCCAGCCATCTGGTGGCCTCGACCATCCCGAATTGCCGCGCCTATGACCCGGCCTATGCGCATGAAGTGGCGATCATCATGGAAGAAGGCATGCAGGCCATGCTGGAGCGGCGTGAGGACGTGTTCTATTACCTCACCACCATGAACGAGAACTACGCGCAGGTGACCTACCACCCGGCGATGCGCGCCGGCATCGTGCGCGGCATGTACTTGCTGGACGCACCTCGGGGTGCCGGCGCTGCCACCCCCGCCGTTCGGCTACTGGGAAGTGGCGCGATCCTGGGTGAAGTGCGTGCGGCTGCAGCACTGCTGCGCGATGATTTCCAGCTCAGTGCAGAGGTCTGGAGTGTGACCAGCTTTACCGAGTTGCACAAGGACGGACTGCGTGCGGACCGCGCCAGGATGCAGTCCTGGAGCCATTCTCCCGATCAATCTCCCCAAGAAGCGCTCCAATCCTGGGTTTCCGGGGCATTGCAAGGTTCGGACGCGCCGGTGATCGCGGCCAGCGACTACGTGCGTGCGCTTCCGGAACTGATCCGCTCGCAGATCAGTGCCCGCTATGTCACGCTCGGTACTGACGGCTTTGGCCGCAGCGATACGCGCGCCAATTTGCGCCGGTTCTTTGAAGTTGACCGCTTCTGGATCGTGATCCAGGCACTCATCGCACTGGCTGAAGACGGCAAGCTTGCGCGCAATGTTCCTGGTGAAGCGATGCGGCGCTACGGGCTTGACGCGCAGACGGATGCGCCGTGGTTACGCTGAAAGTGCCGGCAGGCGGGCGCTGTTAGACTTCGTGCCTTCGGCTTTTTGGGATGAATTTACTCATGCGCTTCAACCAGTTTTCGGCACTTATGCTGTGTGCCGCCGTCGCTTGCATACCTTCCCTGGCGCAGGCGCAGGGTTACCCCAACAAGCAGATCAGGTTCTTGGTTGGATACGGCGCTGGTGGCGGGGTCGATATCACCGCGCGCCACCTCGCCGAGAGTCTGCGCGAAGCGCTGGGCCAGAATATCCTGGTTGAAAACCGCGCCGGCGCTTCCGGCATGGTGGCCGCCAACGCGGTGGCCAAGGCGCCGCCCGATGGCTACACGCTGCTGGTGTCGGCCTCCGGCGAGATTGCTACCAATCCGCATCTTTACAAGCAGAAGATGCAGTACGACGCCGAGAAAGACCTCGTCCCGATTACCAACATCGTGATGATGCCCAACGTGCTGGTGGTCAATGCGGATGTGCCGGTAAGCAACGTGACGGAACTGATCGCCTATGCCAAGGCCCGTCCCGGCAAGCTCAATTTTTCATCCTCCGGCATCGGCAATCCGCTGCATCTGGCGGGTGAACTCTTCAACAAGATGGCTGGGGTCAGCGTCGTCCACGTACCGTACAAGGGCGCGGCACAGCAGACTGCTGATGTGGCGGCCAAGCACATCACCATGACGTTTGCGAGTGTGGCCGTGGTGCAGCCGTTCATCACCGGCGGGCAGGTCAAGCCGATTGCGGTGACCTCGAGGACGCGCGTTTCGGTATTGCCGAACGTGCCTGCCGTGGCAGAAACGCCGTCGATGGCAGGCTACCAGCTGGTCAACTGGTACGGCCTGTTTGCACCGGCCGGCACGCCAGGCGAGGTGATCACGCGGCTCAACACCGAAGTGACCAGAATCCTGCGCACACCGGCCTTCATCGACAAAATGCGGGCGCTCGGTGGCGAAGCCAACCCGATGACGCCGCAGCAGTTTCGTGAATTCATCACTGCGGAATCGATGACGTTCAAGAACGTCATCGAACAGGCCAACGTCACCCTGCCCGAGTAAGGCCGCGGATCTAGCCCGCGCGCGTTTCCAGGAACGCCAGCACGTCGGCATCGAGCACGATGCCGTTCTGGCGTTGTGCCTTCATCCGGGCAATTTCGCGCTCACCGGGTAGCAGCACCGGGGCTTTTTCGTCTACTGGTGGGGTGTCGTGCAGAATGGCTGCGAAGTCGTTCATTCGTGCTGCAAGGTCGGCAAGCCCGAGTTTGGCTGTGTCGATCAGGATGAACACATGGCCGAGGTTCTGCGGCGATTCGGGTTCATCGACCCATGACTTCACGTGCGTGAGATAGGCCGCGCCCGACAGCAAGCCGGCAAACAGATCGACCATCAGGGCGAGGCCATAGCCCTTGTAGCCGCCGATGGGCAAGAGGATGCCGTCGAGTGCGGTACGCGGGTCGGTAGTGGCGTGGCCATTGATATCGGTGGCCCAGGTATCGGGGATCGATTCACCCTTGTCGAGTGCGCGGCGAATCTTGGCGCGGGCCACCACGCTCATGGCCATATCGAGCATTACCGGGTCGCCACCAGGGTTCGGTACGCACAGGCCGAGCGGGTTGTTGCCGAGGCGGGCTTCGGTGCCGCCAGTCGGGGCGATGGTGACGCTGGCGTTGCTGCCGATGATGCTGGCAAATCCCTGCTCGGCTGCGAGCCAGGCGTAAGAAGCGATCGGCCCGAAGTGATTGCTGGCACGGGCAAACGCCACACCGACGCCGGTGGCACGCGCACCTTCCAGGGCGGCATCGAGCGCGCGCATGCCGACCAGCGTGCCGACCGCGTTGGCGCCATCCACCATGGCAATTGCCGGCGAGCGGCGGTCCACCTTGATTTGCGCCTTCGCATCGATGCCGCCGATGGCAAGCCGTTCACCATAGGTCTTGACGCGCATCACGCCGTGGGTGGAGACGCCAAACAGGTCCGCCAGCACCAATACTCTGGCAGCATCGTGGGCGTCGTTGGGGCCCAGGCCGTAGCTCTGCAGGGCACGGGTGGCGAGGTCAAGCAGGGCGGATTCGGCAATCGTGCGGGTGGAAGACATGCGGGCTCACTGCAAAGGCGTTGAAGAGGGGCGCTACTGTACCGCGATTGCCGGCGTCGACTGAGGTCGAACGTCGATTCTGCGATACTCCGTGCGCACCAATTTCCCCGATGTTTCGATTGCCGAAAGAATGAACATGCTTCAAGTCGACGTA
The DNA here is from genome assembly GCA_947473125.1 of Burkholderiales bacterium. Lineage (GTDB taxonomy): Bacteria > Pseudomonadota > Gammaproteobacteria > Burkholderiales > JAEUOS01 > CANJDH01. The sequence goes on along the minus strand of CANJDH010000027.1, from coordinate 38,312 downwards.
CTGGTCCAGGGCTTCCCCGGGCGTTCCGTTTGTCATGGCAGCCTGGGTTGGAGCACCATCGCACTCTTGCGCGGAGAGGGACGCATCATCCTCATTGACGTGGGCGCATTCGGCATTCGTCGCGAGTTGCGCAAGCAACTCAATGAGCGTGGCATCGAAGCCGCACAAGTGACCGACGTCGTGCTCACGCATGCCCATTACGACCATTCGGTCAATTTCACGCTGTTCCCGAACGCCAGATTGTGGATTGGCCAGCAAGAACTGGAATGGGCGGCAGCCCAGCCACCTGGCTTCAATCCTTTGCCGGAACTCTACGTGCAGGAACTGGCGCGTTCGCCGCGCACACAGCGCATCAATGGTGGCGACAAGTTCCTGCCGAATCTGGAGGCGATTGCGGCACCCGGCCACACACCCGGCCATTTGCTGTTTTATCTTACGGGCGGTGAAGTGCCGATTCTTTTTACCGGCGATGCAGCGAAGAATCGGGCCGAACTCCTGGGCGGCAAGGTGGATCTGAGTGAAAACCGCGCCCACAGCGAAGCGAGCATCAAGGCGATCTGGAACATCTGGAAGAAAGTGCCTGGCACCTTGTTGATCCCCGGCCATGATTTGACGATGCGCCTGGATGCCAATGGCCAACCCGAATACCTCGGTGAGCGCAAGGCGGCGATTGCCGCCTGGTTCGGTGAAGACATTGCCGTGATGACCGAGATTGACCTGTGCCGTACTTGTGCCTGAAAGCTTGCATCTGACAAGGAGACCCGCATGACCCAAACCCACACCCGCTTTCGCCCGGACGGGCTCGACTTCGACAACTTCCAGCCGAAACACTTCGGCTGGCAGCTTGACGGCAAGGTCGCCACCATCACTATCAATCGGCCTGAGCGCAAGAACCCGCTCACGATGGAGTCTTACGCAGAGCTGCGCGATACGTTTCGCAACCTGACCTATGCCGACAACGTCAAGACTGTGGTGATCACCGGTGCCGGCGGCAACTTCTGTTCGGGCGGCGACGTGCATGAAATCATCGGCCCGCTGGTCGAGATGCAACGTGCTGGCGACATGAACGGGTTGCTCGCTTTTACGCGCATGACAGGCGACCTCGTCAAGGCCATGCGTGCCTGCCCGCAGCCGATTGTTGCTGCAGTCGATGGTGTATGCGCTGGCGCCGGTGCGATTCTCGCGATGGCGTCCGACATGCGCTATGGCACGGCAGCGACCAAAGTGGCGTTCCTCTTTGTGCGCGTCGGCCTCGCCGGTGCCGACATGGGGGCCTGCAACATGCTGCCGCGCATCATCGGGGCTGGCCGCGCTGCCGAACTGCTCTACACCGGCCGCTCAATGGATGGTGTGGAAGGCGAGCGCTGGGGCTTCTTCAACAAGCTGTGCGAATCCTCAGCATTGTTGGCCGACACCCAAGCGTTCGCGCGCGCGCTGGCCGACGGCCCGACCTTCGGCCACGCCATGACCAAGCGTTGCATCCACCAGGAGTGGAGCATGGGCATTGACGATGCCATCGAAGCCGAAGCGCAGGCGCAGGCGATCTGCATGCAGACGCAGGATTTCGAGCGCGCCTACAACGCGTTTGTGGCCAAGCAGAAGCCGGTGTTCGCGGGCAACTAGCCGAGCGGGGAATTGTCCCCGCGTCTGCGCTCAAACAGTTTCGGAAGCGCTTTAGCGCATCGGCACCGTGCTGCGCTGCACTTTGTCGACGATGACATATTCGAGAAACACCAGCCTCTCCGTGTTGCTGGCGTTTCGATGGGCGTGCACCATGCCTGGTCGCACATGAAGGCTATCCCCCGGCTTGAGGATCACCGCTTCCTTTCCCTCCTCCTGCCAGACGCCTGATCCTTCAAGTACGTAGAAGATCACGTGGGAAGGGTGATAGTGCTTTGGGTTTTGTCCGCCGGGCGCGTAGGTGGTATGCAGGACGCGAAATTCCTTGCCCGGCAAGGTGGGGTCGTCGAAAACGTGTTTGGCCACGGCTGTGATGCCGGTGCGCTCGCCGGAAATACCGGCGAGGCCTTGCGCGTGAACGCCTTGGTGCATCGCCAGCGCGACACAAAGAGCGGCCGAGTTGCTGATGACTTTTTGCATGCTGTTCTTTCGGATGATGTTTTGAGGGATCAAGCTTACACCGGGTGGTATGCTTGTGATATCGATTCTCCATATGTATCTATAACAATTAATGCATATCAAGGAAAGTCAGTGAAAGCGATCGCGAAGCACTTGACGCTGCGCCAACTCAGGCTGCTCCTGGCAGTCGCACAATCCGGCAGCATTTTGAAAGCTGCAAATGAGGTAGGACTCACCCAGCCCGCACTGTCAAAGGCGATTGGAGAACTTGAGGTACTGGTCGAGGCAAAGTTGTTTGATCGCACAAATCGCGGTGTGAGCCCGACTCCCCATGGCCAAATCTTGTTGCGTCGTGCGGCGGCTGTGGTCGATGAGTTGCGACAGGCAGTCGACGAACTCGGTTCTCTGGCAAATGCAGACGGCGGCGAACTTCGCGTCGGTGGCACCCCGACAGCCTGTGCGGGGATCCTCGCAGCTTCCGCCAAGGAGTTCCTCGCCGGTCGCCCGGGATTCCACATCCAAGTCGCAGAGTTTGAATCCATGAAGCTCGGGAGTGGAGTGCTGGCACGGTCAATGGATGTCGGTATCGGATCACAGCATGTCGCGGGCGAAAACCCAAGCCTGTTGTTTGATCGTCTGTTTGACGATCGTCTATTCGTGATTGCTGGTTCCGGGCATCCACTGGCTTCCAGGAAAAAAGTACCTCTGGAGGAAGCACGGAACTATCGGTGGGTATTGCCGCCGATGGAAGGGCCTGTCGTAGCAACCCTGCGGGGCGCATTCCGGCGACACAAGCTGGCCTTGCCGGATACAGCAATCACCACAATGTCATTGCTGCTTCGCTTTGAAATGGTGGCCTCAAATTCGCTTCTCAGCGTGATGTACGGTTCGGTTCTGCGCTTTGGCAAGGTGCCGAAGTTCCTGAGCGTTCTTCCGATTGAACTCGATGACGGCATCCCCATCGGCATCATCCGACTGAAGGGCAAAACACTGGCGCCAAGCGTGGAGATGTTTGTTCAGACCGCAAAAAACTTGGGGAAAACCATGCATTCGATGAACCCCGCACAGCTCCAGCGTGAAATGAATTCCGATTAGGCCAAGGCGGGCTTTTGACCGAGCTTCGACCATGCAGACCAGGCGTTAAGGCTGCAGGCCTGCCTCGCGCAACACTTCTTCCGTATGTTCGCCCAGGCGTGGCGCCATTCGCACTGCGGGCCGGGCACCGTCAAACTTTACCGGCACGCCTGTGAAGCGCACCGTACCCATTTCTTCGTCCTCTATCGTTTGGAAGAATCCGGTGGCTGCAAGATGGGTATCCGTCTGCAGGTCTTCGAGTTGGTTCATGCGTGAGGCCGGGATTTCCAGTTGCTCGAAGATCGCCAGCCACTCGGCCGTGCTGCGGGTGCGCACGATGCTGCCCAGAAGTTCATAGAGGGGCACGATGTTGCGGGTGCGCTCGCTGATGTTGGCGTAGCGTGGATCAGCCGCACAATCATCCCGGCCCACTTCCTTGAAGAAGCGCTGCCAATGGGCGTTGGTATACGGCATGGCGCACACATGGCCATCGGTGGTCTGAAACGGACGCCGCCACGGCGCCATCACGCGCGGGTAGCCGACCGGTGCCAGCGGCGGATCGAAGTGCTCGCCATACAAATGCTCTACCAGATTGAACGCCACCATGGATTCAAACATCGGGATTTCGACAAAGCTCCCTTTGCCGGTGCGCTCGCGGCCGAACAGGGCCGCCAGGATGGCGTGCGCCGCCACCTGCGCGCAGGTCTTGTCCGCCACGATGGTGGGGAAGTAGGCGGGCTGCCCGGTTTGTTTTTGCATCAGCGATGCGTTGCCGGCCATGCCCTGCACGATGTCATCGTAGGCGGGCATGCCGCTGTACGGCCCGCCTTCGACAAAGCCATGCAGCCCGGCGTAAACCAGACGCGGGTTGCGCGCCATTAAGGTATCCGGGTCGATACCCAATGCGGCCAGCTTCTGCGGCCGCATGCTATGCACGAACACGTCAGCCGTATCGACCAGCTTGAGCAGGGCAGCACGCGCATCCGCCTGCTTCAAATCGAGCACGATGCTGCGCTTGCTGCGGTTGGCGCCCATGAAAATGGTGGACATGCCACGCTCTTTGTCCGGGCCCGTGTAGCGCGTGGAGTCGCCTTCAGGTGGTTCAACCTTGATGACATCGGCCCCATAGTCGGCCAGGGTCTGGGTCGCGAGAGGGCCGAAAATGACCGCTGAGAGATCAAGAATGCGCACCCCCGCCAGGGGAAGGGGCGGGGCGGGCATGGGGCTGGGCATGAGTGTCACCTCGATAAGCGGCGGAGACCCGCTCCCACCAATGGTTTCAGGGGAATTGCAGGTCGCTGACCAAACGATTACTTGCTGCGCGGGAAGGTGCCCGTCATCTTCTCGGCACGCAGGAAGTCGAAGTCGACGCCCTTGTCGGCCTGCGTCACTGTGTCAAGAAACAGCTTGCGATAGCCGCGGCCGGCCGTCGGCACCTTGACCGGGTTGGCCTTGGCGCGGCGCGCCAGTTCTTCTGCCGAAACTAACAGATCGAGCTTGCGTTGCGATACCGAGAGGCGGATGCGATCACCGTTCTGCACATAAGCGAGCGGCCCGCCCACAGCCGACTCGGGTGTGACATGCAGCACGATGGTGCCGAACGCCGTACCACTCATGCGGCCGTCGGAGATGCGCACCATGTCTTTCACGCCGGCTTTGGCGAGCTTGAGCGGGATCGGCAGGTAGCCGGCTTCGGGCATACCCGGCGCGCCCTTGGGGCCGATGTTCTTGAGCACCAGCACGTCGTCTGCCGTGACATCGAGATCGGGCGAGTCGATGCGCGCAGCGAGATCGGCGGCGTTTTCAAACACGACAGCGCGGCCTTCATGCTCCATCAGCTTGGCATTGGCCGCCGAAGCCTTGATGATGCTGCCTTCGGGGGCAAGGTTACCTTCGAGCACGGCGATGGCACCGCTCGGATAAATCGGGTTGTTGAATGGGCGCACCACATCCTGTTTGAAGCCGGGGCCCTGTGCTTCGAGTTCTTCGCCGAGGGTGCGGCCGGTGACGGTTAATGCGTCCAAATGAAGTAGCGGCTTCAATTCGCGCAGAAGGGTGGCCATGCCGCCGGCATGATGGAAGTCTTCCATGTAATGCTGGCCCGAAGGTTTCAGGTCTACCAGCACCGGCGTTTCGCGGCCCATGCGGTCGAGCGCCTTGAGATCGAGTTCCAGGCCCATGCGCCCGGCGATGGCCGTGAGGTGCACGATGCCGTTGGTCGAGCCGGCAATCGAGAGCAGCACACGCATTGCGTTCTCGAACGCCTTCTCGGTAAGGATCTTGTCGATGGTGAGGCCGTTCTTCGCCATCTCCACCGCCTGAAAGCCGGTCTGTTCGGCGATGCGGATGCGATCAGCCGTCACGGCAGGCGGGGAAGCGCCTCCGGGCACCGTCATGCCCAATGCTTCAGCGACGCAGGCCATGGTGCTGGCGGTGCCCATCACCGAACAGGTGCCGACACTGGCGACCAACTGGTTGTTGACGTCGGCGACTTCCTCTTCATCGATTTCTTCGGCGCGGAACTTGGCCCAGTAGCGGCGGCAATCGGTGCAGGCACCGACGCGCTCGGAGCGGTGCGAGCCGGTGAGCATCGAGCCGGTGATGAGCTGGATCGCCGGCAGGCCGGCCGAGGCGGCGCCCATCAGTTGTGCCGGCACGGTCTTGTCGCAGCCGCCGATCAGTACCACCGCGTCCATCGGCTGCGCCCTGAGCAGTTCTTCCGTGTCCATCGACATCAGGTTGCGCAGGAACATCGATGTCGGCGCGGCAAAGCTCTCGTGAATCGAGATCGTCGGGAAATCCATCGGCAGCCCACCCGCCATCAACACACCGCGCTTCACCGCTTCAATCAATTGCGGCGCATTGCCGTGGCACGGGTTGTAGGCGCTGCCGGTATTGGTGATGCCGATCACCGGGCGGTCGAGCGCACGGTCGGTGTAGCCTGCGCCCTTGATGAAGGCCTTGCGCAGGAACAGCGAGAAGCCGCTGTCGCCATAGCTGGTGAGACCCTTGGACATTCCTGTCGGCGCGGTGTCGGTCCGGGATCGGGTCGGGGATTTTTTGGTGGTCATGAGATGCTCGATGGAAAGTTCAGCCGCATCATATCGGTTTGTGGCGCGCCGCACTCGTGGCATCCTGGTTTTGCCCCAGCATAAGCAATGGTTGACGAAACCAGGTGGCAAGGCGATCATAGGGATTGACTGTCGTTCCGAACCCGCTTCCGCCACTGCCGTGCCTGCTACTCTAGTTGCCCTGGATTCGCCATCGCCGGAAAGCCAGGTAAAGCTGGCACTTGAACCCGGCATCGCCACCATCACCCTGAATCGCCCCGAGCGCCGCAATGCGATGTCAATGGCGGCCAACGCCCGCCTGTTCGCTTTGTGGGATCAGATTGACGACACGCCGGATGTGCGCGCGGTCATCCTGACGTCGGCCGATTGCGGCAGCTTTTGCGCAGGTATGGACCTCGCCGAGGCGGCGCGTGCCAAGGCCGAGACCGGCAAGGACATTCTCGATCTGCTCGATGACCCTTTCTACGAACGCATGCGTCGCGTGCGCGTGCCGATCATCGCCGCGATGACCGGGCATTTCCTGGCGGCCGGCATGGTGCTAGCCGCCAACGCCGACATGCGCGTCGGCCTCGCCGGCACCTCGGGCGCCATCAGTGAGGGCCGGGTCGGTCGCGGCTCGCCGTGGGCCGCGCCGATGGTGGCGATGCTGCCTCTGGCGATCCTGATGGAGTTGATCACTACTGCCGACATGATGCCGGTCGAACGCTTTCACCAGCTCGGCTTCGTCAATTATGTCGAGCCGACGCCGGATGCGGTGCGGGCCAGGGCGCGCGAGTTAGCGCAGCGTATTGCGCGCAATGCGCCGCTGTCGGTCAATGTCGGCAAGGCTGGCCTGCTTGCCAGCGTGGCCCTGGGTGCGCAGGCGGGCGGTGAAGAATCGAAGCGCCTGCACCATGCGGTATATTCAAGCGAAGATGCCCAGGAAGGCCCGCGCGCCTTCATCGAAAAACGCCCGCCGCGCTGGCAGGGCCGTTGAGGAGACGAAACAGGATGGTCAACAAACCGTATGGCGAGCTGACAATCGGGCAACGCCTGCGTTCGCGCGGCCGCACCCTTACCGAAACCGACGTGGTCAACTTTTGCGGCCTTACCGGCAACTGGCTGGAAATCCACGCCAATGCCGAATTTGCCAAAAAGGCGATGTTCGGCCAGCGCATCGTGCAGGGCGGCCTGGTATTCGTGATTGGCAACGCGTTGCTCGGTTTTGATTCGGCGCTGGTCGAGGCTTTCTATGGCGTCGACAAGCTGCGCTTTTTGAAGCCCAGCTTCATCGGCGACACGATCCATGCCGAAGCCGAGATCATTCGCCTCAAGGACCGGGGCGATGCACACGGCGTCGTCACCAACCTGCTGACCATCCACAACCAGCGTGACGAGACGGTGCTGAGCTGCGAGTTCAGCCTGCTGATCCGACGCACGCCGCTGCTTGATGCCGCCTGACCTACCGGACCACACGACATGGATTTCCTGACCGAAGAGCAACTGATGTGGCGCGACACTGTCGCCCGGGTGATGAAAGACGAAATTACCTGTGCCTACGTGCGCGAGTGCGACACCGAGCGCCGCTACCCCTACGAAGCCTACGAAAAGGTCGCCAAACTAGGCTGGTTGCGCCTCCTGATCCCCGAAGAGCAGGGCGGCGACGGCGGCACCATTTTCGATTACGCCCTGATGTGCGAAGGCCTGGCGCGTTATGGCTTCGACTTCGCCACCGCGTTCATGGTCTCGACCTTCACCGCGATGAACGTGGTCAAGTTCGGTACCCAGGCGCAGCGCGACAAGTACCTCGGCACCTTCATGCGCGGCGAGCGGCGCTTCTCGATTTCGATTTCCGAACCTTCCGCCGGCTCGGATGCCGCCAATACGCGCACCCGCGCCGAGCGTAACGGCGACGACTGGGTGATCAACGGGCAGAAGCTCTGGTGCTCCGGCGCGGCGGCAAAAAATGTCACCATCGCGATGTTGGTACGCACCGATCTTGATGCCAAGAAGCACTTCGGCCTCTCGGTATTGCTGGTGCCCAACGACACGCCGGGCCTTGATATCCGCCGCCTGCCGACCATGGCGCGGCGTGCCACCGGCACCACCGAAATCTTCGCCGACGGCGCGCGCATTCCCGGCGATTGCATCCTGGGCGATCCCGGCGCCGGCTGGGCCATCATTACCGACCACCTCGAGCTTGAACGCGTCGCCGTGTCGGCGGCCTATGTAGGCAACGCGCAGCAGGCGGTCAGCGATGCGTTGCAATACGCGCACGACCGCATCCAGTTCGACAAGGCAATCTACGAATTCCAGGTGATCCGGCACATGCTGGCCGACATGCAGACCGCCGTTGATGCGGCGCGCCTGATGGTGTATCGCGCGGCCGACATGGCCTCCAAAGGCTTGCCTTGCGCGCGTGAAGTGAGCATGGCCAAGTTGATCGCTTCGGAGACGTTGCAGACCGTGACGCGCCAGGGCATGCAGATCCTCGGCGGCCACGGCATGCTGCCTGAGGCCGACATGGAGCGCTATTTTCGCGAAGGCATGCAGGGCACCATTGGTGGCGGCACCTCGCAGATCCAGCGCACCATCATCGCCAAATCGCTGCGCATCTAGAGGCCTGAAACCATGGCCGGACCACTGCACGGCATCCGCATCCTCGACCTGACGCGCATTCTCGCCGGGCCATGGGCGACACAAAATCTCGCTGACCTCGGCGCCGAGGTGATCAAGATCGAAAAACCCGGCAGCGGCGACGACACGCGCCAGATGGGCCCACCGTTCATGCGCGATGCCCAGACCGGCGCCGATGCAGATGCGGCCTATTTCTTTGCAGCCAACCGTAACAAGGAATCGGTGGCGCTCGACATTGCCACGCCCGAGGGCCGCAAACTGGTGTGCGCCCTGGCAGCCAAGTGCGATGTGCTGATTGAAAACTATAAGGTAGGCGGGCTTGCCAGGTACGGACTCGATTACGCCACCCTGCATGCCGAATTGCCCGACCTGATTTATTGCTCGATTACCGGCTTTGGCCAGACCGGGCCGTATCGGCAGCGTGCCGGATACGACTACCTGATCCAGGGCATGGGCGGTCTCATGAGCGTGACCGGGGAGCGCGATGACCGGCCGGGCGGCGGACCGCAGCGAGCCGGTGTGGCACTCGCAGACATACTGTCGGGCATGTACGCCACCGTGGCAATCCTTGCGGCACTGCGGCATCGCGATGCAGGTGGTGGCGGCCAGCACATCGACATTGCCTTGCTTGACACCCAGGTGGCGGTCCTCGCCAACCAGGGGATGAACTACCTCACCACCGGCAAAGCCCCGGTGCGTACCGGCAACGGCCATCCGAACATTGCGCCCTACCAGTCGTTCCCTACCTCTGACGGCTTCATGATCCTGGCGGTAGGCAACGACGCGCAGTTCGTGCGCATGAGCATTGCCATGGGCCGGCCGGAGATCGGTACCGACGCGCGCTTTCGCACCATTTCCGATCGGGTGGCCAACTACGCAGCGCTGATTCCTTTGCTCGAAAGCATCACGCGTACCCGCTCCCTTGATGAATGGGTCGCCGCGATGGAGGCGGTGGACGTGCCCTGCGGACCGATCAATTCGATTGACCGCGTATTTGCCGACCCGCAGGTTCAAGCGCGCGGCATGCGCTTGTCGCTGGCCCATTCGAAGAGCGGGCAAGTGCCGTCGATTGCCAGCCCAATGCGCCTGTCGGAATCGCCGGTCGAATACCGCTTCGCCCCACCGCAACTGGGCGAACACACCACCGGGGTGCTGCAACGCATCCTCGGCCTCGATGAGGCTGCGCTGGCGTCGCTCGAACAACAGAAGGTGATCGGGAGAATCGCATGAGTAACGTTGACAACGATATGCCGGTCATGGGCATGGGCCTGCACTGGGATGATGTCACCCTTGGCCAGCGTTTCCAGACGCTCGGCCGCACCATCACAGAGGCCGATATCACCCTGTTTGTCGGCATTACCGGCATGGTCGAGGAAATGTTCACCAACCTTGAGTACATCAAGTCGGAATCGCGCATCGGTGCGCGCCCGGTGCCGGGGTCGCTGGTGTTCTGCATCTCCGAAGGCCTGCTGATGCAGTCGACCATGCAGCGCACCGGCATGGCGTTTCTCGAATGCGACCTGCGCATCCTCAAACCCACGGTGGCCGGAGACACGATTCACGTGGAGTGCGAAGTGGTCGAGGCCCGCGCCACCAGCAAGCCGGGGCGCGGCCTGTTGCGTACCATGAACCGTGTGGTCAACCAGCGCGGCGAAATCGTGGCAACCTACAACCCGATGCGCATGGTCAAGGGGCGCGATGCCCACGCTACCGGCTGACACTGCTTTTTTACCCACATACTGTTCAAGGAGTCACCATGAATCCGACCGCATCACGTCGCCGTACCCTGGTCACCGGCGGCCTTGCCGCAATGTCCGTCGCGGCCCTGCCATCGATCGCAAGGGGGCAGGCGCCAACGGCCTACCCCAACAAGCCGGTGCGCTTTGTCGTGCCGTTTGGCGCGGGCACCACAACTGACCTTGCCGCGCGTTTCATCGCGCAGCGCTTCACCGAGGCGACCAAACAGACCGTGGTGGTTGACAACAAGCCGGGCGCCAACGGCTTCATCGCCCTGCAATTTGTCCTGCAGCAGCCGGCCGACGGCTACACCGTTGTCGTCGGCACCAACACCACGCACGCCGCCAACCTGGCGCTGTTCAAAAAAGTGCCGTATGACCCGGTGAAGGATTTCGCGCCGGTCACGGGAATCATCATTGGCGGGGTGGTACTGGGGGTGCGGCCTGACATGCCGGTCAAAAATGTGCAGGAACTGATTGCGTTGGCCAAGAAGAACCCCGGCAAGATGACCTTCGGCAGTGGCAATTCGTCGTCGCGCGCCGGCGGGGAGGTGATGCGCGACCTGGCCGGCATCGACATCGTGCACGTACCCTACAAAACCTTGCCCGGCGCCATCACCGATGTGCTCGGCGGCCAGATCGACATGGTGTTCGGCGATGCGCCCGCGATCATGCCGCACGTGCGCGCCGGTAAGCTCAAGGCGCTCGGCGTGTCTACAAGAGTACGCATGACGGGCTATGAAGACATCCCGACGATCGCCGAGCAGGGCGTGGCCGGTTATGAGGTGTCGGGATGGCTCGCCATGTTTGCGCCTGCGGGAACGCCGCAGGATGTGGTCGCAAAAATCAACAGCGTGGTGGTGCCGATCATGAAGTCCGACGAAGCGCTGAAATACTTTGGCCAGAACGCCTGGCGGCCAATTCCCGGGACGCCGGCCGAACTGGCGGCATTCCAGCGCGGCGAGATCGAACGCTGGGCACGCCTGGTCAAGAACGCCGGCATCGAACCGGAATAGGGCGAGGGCCCATGAAATCATCGATTCGCCTCGGCGCCGGCAGCGGCTTTTGGGGGGACGGCATGGACCCGGCAATGGAGCTGCTCGACAAGGGCGAGCTCGATTACCTGTGTTTCGATTTTCTGGCCGAACTCACCATGGCGCTGTTGCAGCGCCAGAAGCAAAAACATCCGTCAGCCGGCTATGTGCCCGATGCGGTGGCTTACATGAAAGCCATGATGCCGCTGGCGCGCGAACGCGGCACCAGGCTCATTTCAAACGGCGGCGGCGTTAATCCGCGTGCGGCAGCCGAGGCCGTAGTGCGTGAAGCACGTGATGCGGGCCTGCATGGCACGCGCGTGGCGCTGATCGAAGGCGATGACCTGCTCGGCGATATTGACGTCATGCTGGATGCCGGCGTGCCGCTCACCCACATGGACACCGGCGCGACAAATTTTGCGGAGATCCGCAAGCGCGTGGTCTCGGCCAACGTCTATACCGATTGCAGCGGCATCATCGAGAGCCTCCACGAACGGGCGGACGTGGTGGTGGCCGGGCGGGTATCGGACAACGCGGTCTATGTGGGGCCGATCATGCACACGTTCGGCTGGAAGCACGATGCTGCGCACATTGACCGGGTTGCCGCGGCCGTGGCGTTGGGCCATATTGTCGAATGCGCGTCGGCCTGCACCGGCGGCATGTCGTCGCGCTTCGACCAGATGCCGATGATGGGCAAGGTCGGCTTTCCCTGGTTCGACTTTCATGCAGACGGCAGCGCCGAAATCGGCAAAGTGGCCGGCTCGGGCGGGCGCATCGACCAGCACACGATCAAGGAGCACATGGTTTACGAGATCGGCGACCCCAACAATTACCTGATGCCCGACGGCGTGGCCGACTTTACCTCGCTGCGACTGTCGGATGCGGGGCCGGATCGCGTGCGCGTCTCGGGCGTACGCGGCAAGCCCGCTCCCGACATGCTCAAGCTGGTGATCGGCTACAGCGATGGCTGGATCGGCGAGTCGATTGCATTTTTTCCCTGGCCGCATGCGTTCGAGCGTGCCCGGAAGGCAAGGCAGACCACGCTGGAGCGCTTTGAACGCCTCGGGCTCAAGGCCGAGCAGGTTCACTTCGATTTCATCGGCATCAATACCCTGCACGGGCCGGCAGCGCCTCTGCCGACACCCGAGCAAGCCGCACACCTCAATGAGGTCGGGCTGCGTGTCGCCGTCAAGACGCACTCCATGGAAGAGGCCGACAAGGTGCGTCGTGCCGGCGCAAACCTGTGGATCATGGGTCCCGGCGGCACCTCGTTCGGCGCGCCGATCAAGCCGCGCCCGGTGGTGTCGCTTTGGCCCACCCTGATTCCGCGCGCGTTCGTCAAACAGCGCGTTGAAGTGCTGGAGGCGTGACCATGGCAACCGCGACACAGCCACGATTGCTTGCCGACATTGCGTACGTGCGCTCCGGCGACAAGGGCAACATCTGCAGCGCCGGGCTGATCGCCAAGTCGCCCGAGCTTTATCCCTTGCTGCTGGCGAGCGTGACGCCGGAGCGCGTCAGGGCACTCTATGGCGAGTGGGTCACCGGCCAGGTCACCTGCTACCCGATGGACAACATCGAAGCCCTGATGGTGGTGATGCGGGGGGCACTGGGTGGTGGCGCCACCTGCACCGTGCGCCTCGACCAGACCGGCAAGGCGATGGGGCATGCGCTGCTGCGCCTGCCGGTGGTCGAGCTGGACTGATGCGTGGCAAGGCCTGCCTCTCGCGACCTTGGGTGCGCGGGGTGCGGGGTTGCAGCCCAATGCGCCTGCTCTCGAGACCGGCTCTGCTTCCATCGCAAGCCGCTTTTCGCGCCGGGGCGCGAGCGCGCCCAAATCAACATGTCGCCGACGTCGATATAGCGTTATGGCATACCTGATGTGCTCGAAATCGTGTTCAATCCCCCTGCGCCAGGCGCTATACTGAACCAGGCTTTTGTCCATGGGCCGCCCCATATAAGACAAGGAGACATCATGAATTCGTACACACTTCGAACCACTCTCGTCGTGGCCGCACTGGCCTGCGGCGTGACTGCCTTGCCGGTGGCGGCGCAAACCATCAAGATCGGCCTGATCAGCTCCTACAGCGGTCCCGGTGCTGCCCAAGGCGACCAGATCGACAAAGGCGTGAAGCTTTACATGAAGCTCAACGCCGACAAGTTGCCACCCGGCGTAAAAATTGAACTTGTGCAGCGGGATGACACCGGCGCCAACCCGGACGTGGCCAAGCGCATCGCACAAGAGTTGATCGTGCGCGACAAGGTGCAACTGATTACCGGCATTGTCTGGACGCCGAACCTGGCCGCGATTGCGCCGCTTTCCACCGAAGCCAAAGTGCCGGTGATGAGCATGAACGCTGCCGGGGCCAAAATCCTGAACGCAGCGCCATACATGGCGCGCACATCGTTTACCTTGTGCCAGTCCGCCTACCCGGCCGGGCAGTGGGCCGCCAAGAAGTACAAAAAAGCTTACACGGCGGTCAGCGATTTTGCGCCGGGCCATGAGGCCGAAGGCTGCTTCACGCGCGGCTTCAAGGAAGGCGGCGGCGAGATCCTCGGTGCGGTGCGCATCCCGTTTGCCAACCCCGATTTCGTGCCTTTCATGCAGCGCATCAAGGATGCCAAACCCGATGTGATTTTCGCCTTCAACCCGGCCGGCAAGCAGGCGGCTGCGATGATGAAGGCGTACACCGACCTCAATATGGACAAGGTCAACATCAAGTACCTCGGCACGGGCGACATCGTGACTGATGAAGAGTTGGCCGGCATGGGTGACGCAGCCCTTGGCGTGACCACGGTACACCACTACTCGGCTGCGGCCGACCGCCCTGCCAACAAGGCCTTCGTTGCTGCATACAAAAAGGAATACGGTGAGAACCTCAATCCTGGCTTCATGGTGGTGGGCGCATGGGACGCGATGGAGGCGATCTACGCGGCGATCCGCGCCCAGAAGGGCACGATTGACGCGCAAAAGACCGTTGATTTCTGGAAAACCTACAAGAGCACGACCAGCCCGCGCGGTGCGTTCTCGATCGATCCGGATACCCGCGACATCATCAATCCGGAATACCTGCGCGAAGTACGCAAGGTCGGCGGCAAGCTCGCCAATGTGGAACTGGAAACGATCACCGCGGCGATCAAGGATCCGCTCAAGGAGTGGGACAAGACCGACAAAAAATAAGCTGATCAACATCCCCCGGGCACCGGTTGACGGGCATGGGGGATTTTTTGTCATGGAAGCCTTTCTCTCATCCCTGGTCAGCGTCGCCTTCCATGGCGTGGCGTTCGGGATGATTTTGTACGTGATCTCGGTAGGCCTGTCGGTGACGATGGGTCTGATGGGATTCACCAATCTGGCGCACGGCGTGTTTGCGATGGCCGGCGGCTACATCCTGGTCTCCTCGCTGGCGCGGTTCCAGATTCCGTTTCCGCTGGCATTGTTCCTGTCGTTTGCGTTGGTGGCCCTCGCGAGCGTGGTGCTGGAGCGCCTGCTCTACTCGCGCCTGTATGGGGCTTCCGAACTCGAACAGGTGTTGTTTACCATCGGGCTGATTTTCATGTCGGTGGCGGTGGCGCGGCTGATCTACGGCACCTTGCAGCAACCGGTACTGCTGCCTGACTACCTCAAAGGCCAATTTTCGCTGCTGGGCCGCGATTTCCCGGCCTATCGGGTATTCCTGATTGCGTTCAGCGGCGCCATGATTGCCGCATTGTGGTTCGGGGTGGAACGCACCATCTGGGGCGCGATGGTGCGTGCGGCAGTGGATAACCGCGCCATGGCGCAGTCGATCGGCATCAACACCAAGCGCCTGTTCACCATCACATTTGCCATCGGCAGCGGCCTGGCCGGGCTGGGCGGTGCGCTCGGCGCGGACATCGTGGCGATCCAGCCGACCTATCCCTTTGAGCAGCTGGTGTATTTTTTGATTGTGGTCTCGGTGGGGGGGCTGGGCAGCCTGCGCGGGCCGTTTGTTGCCGCGCTGTTGATCGGCATTACCGACACGGCGTGCAAGTACTGGTTGCCTGAGGTAGGGGCCTTTTTCATCTATGCCGCCACCATCGGGTTGTTGTTGTGGCGCCCGGCCGGGTTGTTTGGGAGGCGCGCGTGAGCGCGGCTCACGGCCCAAACTGGGAGGCACACGTGAGCGCGCCTCACGGCCCAAACTGGGAGGCGCGCATGAGCGCGGTTTACGGCAATACGGGGAGGCGTGCATGAAGCACCCCGTAGGCTACAACGCCGATGCGCGCCTGCGCTGGACTGAATGGTTGCCGTGGGTGTTGGCAATCGTCGTGTTTTTCGCGCTGCCCGATTATTTGTCGATGGGCGCGCGCGTCCTCACCTATATCCTGTTCGCGCTGTCCCTCGATTTGATCCTCGGGTACGCCGGCATCATCACGCTGGGCCATGCGGCGTTCTTCGGCCTCGGCGCTTATGTGACGGGCATGCTGTCGGTCAAGCTCGGCGTGACCGATCCGTTCTTGCAGCTGCTGGCGAGCGCTGTTGCTGCCGGCGTGCTGGGTCTGGTAACGGGTGCGGTGATCATGCGCACGCACGGCCTCACGCAGCTCATGCTGACCCTTGCGGTCGCGGCGGTGTGCCTGGAGATTGCCAACAAGGCGACCCACTTGACCGGCGGCGCCGACGGGCTCGCCGGTGTGGTGGTGGCGCCAATCTTCGGCATGTTCAAGTTCGACCTGTACGGCAAGACCGCGTATTGGTGGTGCCTCGTCATTTTGTTTGCCGGGTGGTGGCTGGTGCGGCGCATGATCCACTCGCCGTTTGGCGCCAGCCTCACCGGGATTCGCGAAAACCGCTTGCGCATGGAAGCGATCGGCGCGCCGGTCTACGCGCGCCTGGTGCTGGTGTACACGATTTCGGCTGTGATGGCCGGCGTGGCAGGTGCGTTGTTGACGCAGACCAATCAGGTGGTCGGCCTCAACGTGCTGGGGTTTGAGCCTTCTGGCGAACTGATGGTGATGTTGATTCTCGGCGGTGTCGGGCGTTTGTATGGTGCCTTCGTCGGCCCGAGGGTGTTTTGGGTCGCGCAGGATTACCTGGCCAAACAATTTCCCGAATACTGGTTTTTCGGCATTGGCCTGCTGCTGGTGATTGTGGTGCTGTTTGCCCGCGGCGGCGTGCTGGGCATCTGTGACGGCCTGCTGGCGAAGTTTCGCAGCATGCGCGGCGGAGGCACGGCATGAGCGCCGTGTTGCAAACCGTCAAGCTGTGCAAGAGCTTCGGCGCCCTCACGGTCGCAGCGGACATTGATTTTACGCTGGAAGCCGGCGCGCGCCATGCGCTGATCGGCCCGAACGGTGCGGGCAAGACCACGTTTGTCAACCTGTTGACGGGCCGTCTTGCGCCCTCCTCGGGGTCGGTTGCGCTGGGCGGGGAAGACGTGACGCAACTGGCGCAGGCGCAACGCGTCAAGCGCGGGCTGGGGCGCACGTTTCAGATCAATACCCTGTTTGGCAGCATGAGTGTGCTTGACAACGTTGCGCTCGGCGTGGCCGAGCGGCGCGGCACGGCGGGCAAGTGGTGGCGTCCGGCGAACAGCTACGCCGAGGTGCGCGACGAAGCGCTCGAACTGCTGGCGTCGCTCGGCATCGCCGATGAAGCGCCGCGTCGCGTGCTCGATTTGCCCTATGGCAAGCAGCGCCTGGTGGAAATTGCGATTGCACTGGGCTTGCGCCCCAAGGTGCTGCTGCTTGACGAGCCGGCAGCGGGGGTTCCCAAGGTGGAGTCCGAGCGGATTCTCGAAGCGCTCGCCCAGCTACCAAAGGACATCGCGATCCTGATCATCGAGCACGACATGGATCTGGTGTTTCGTTTTGCCGAGCGCATTACCGTGCTGGTGCAGGGAGAAGTACTGTGCCACGGCGCGCCGGACGAGATTGCCCGCGATGCACGCGTGCGCGAGGTGTATCTGGGGGAATCGCATGACTGACGCGCCGTCGACAGATGCCTTGCGCATCGAAGGGCTGCGCACCGGTTACGGCCCCACCGTGGTGCTCGAAGACATCAGCTTGAGCTTGCCCGAGTGCGGCGCGTTGGCAATTCTCGGGCGTAACGGCGTCGGCAAGACCACGCTGCTGGCCAGCATCATGGGGCACAGCACGTTCCATGCGGGAAGCATTGCGTATCGGGGCAAACCGATTCATGCCCTGCCGGTGCACGAGCGCGCGCGCCTTGGCATCGGCTACGTGCCGCAGACGCGCGACATTTTTCCGTCGCTTACGATTGAAGAAAACCTGCTGGTGGCGGCGCGACCTGGACGCTGGCCGGTCGAACGGGTATACGAACTGTTCCCGCGGCTGGCGGAACGGCGCGGCCATATGGGCAACCAGATTTCCGGCGGCGAGCAGCAAATGTTGGCGATGGGGCGCGCCTTGATGGGCGACCCGGCGCTATTGCTGCTCGACGAACCGCTCGAGGGGCTGGCGCCGATCATCGTGCAGAGCCTGCTGGCCAGTATCAGGCGCCTGATTCGCGATGAAGGCCTTACCGTGATCCTGGTTGAGCAATCCGCCAAGCTTGCCCTCGAAGTGACCGATCAGGCACTGGTACTCAACCGTGGGCGCATTGCGTATGCCGGCGCCAGTGCCGAGCTGCTGCTCAATCCGGAGCGCCTGACCGAATTGGTGATGGCCGGTTGATCGTCCTAAGAGGCGCTTGCACCAACGGTTTCGGACGTAAGTCGCTTCAAACTGAATCCTTCCCAGCCGTCATCATTCCAGGGAGTCACGATGCCAAACCATCCGCGCCGCGCCAATACGATTGCCGTGCATTCTGTCGACCGCTTCGTGTTCAGCGTGCCCGATCTTGCCGAAGCAAAGCGCTTTTACGATGCTTTCGGCCTCGATGTGCGCGAGGAGGGTGAGAGCCTCACCTTGCGCACCTTTGACAAGGTCCGCGGCGATATGGCCGGCGGCGGCACGAGCAACGGCGGGGGCGGCCACGTCTGGGCGCAAGTGTTCCAGGGTGGTACGAAACGCAAGTTCGAATATGTGACGTTCGGCATTTATCCCGAAGACGAGGCGGCATTCGTGCAACGCATCGCGGCGTCGGGCCTGCAGCGCGAGGCACACCCGCTAGCTGCGCGCAAAGGCGGCATCTGGTTCACTGCGCAGGACGGGCTGGTGGTGCAATTGCTGGTGGCGCCGAAGGTGTCGCCCGGGGTGAAGTCGCCGCATGACGTTAGCGCGCCCATGGTGGCGCAGGGCAACGCGCCGTCGCGCAGCAAGACGCCGCGTGTGCATCCACGGCACCTGTCGCATATCCTTTTTTTCGTGTCCGATGTGCCGGCCGCGATGAAGCAATTTTCCGACTTGCTGGGGATTCGCCTGAGCGACCATTCGGGGCCGGGCATTGCGTTCATGCACGGCGCCCACGGCAGCGACCACCATCTCGTGGCGTTCGCCCACTCCGACGGCCTGGGCCTGCATCATTCAAGCTGGGATGTCGGCAGCATCAACGAGGTGGGGGCCGGCGCCGAGTTCATGAAAGGGCAGGGCTACGAGCGCGGCTGGGGCGTCGGCCGGCACGTTTTGGGCTCGAACTATTTTTACTATGTGCGCGACCCCTGGGGAGGACATGCCGAGTATTCGTTCGACATCGACTTCATCCCCGCCGAGGTCGACTGGCCGGCTGCCGACCATCCTCCGGAAGATTCGCTCTATGTCTGGGGCCCGGCGTTGCCACCGGACTTCATCGTCAACTACGAGACGGCGCAGACCGCCGCGACCTGAACGAGCGGCGGCGTCCAAGCCGTCGAGAAGGAGTGCGCCGAAAACCGTTGGTGCAAGCCGCTATCGGGCATGCATGCTTGCGGTTCGGCTCCCACCATGGGTTTTCAAGGGGTGGGCATGGGAAAATCGTACAGCGCGGCCGGGTTGTCGACGAGGATGCGTTTGCGGGTGAGGTCGTCGTCTGCCCATTGCAACATCAGGTCGAGCAATTGCGCGTCGTCTGGCTTTTGCTTCTCAGTGGGGTGAGGCCAGTCGCTGCCCCACACCATGCGCTCGGGGACCGCGGCCACCCAGTGGCGCGCCACCACGGTGGCTTCCGCGTAATCGCCTGCTGCACCCGCGGTCGAGTCCAGGTACGCGCCTGACAGCTTGATCCAGGTACGCCCGCCGTCGAGGAGCTTGTGGATCACGGCGACGGCGGGATGCAGCAAGCCGAAGGGCTGCGGTAAGCGGGCGAGGTGGTCGAGCACGATGGTGCAGGGCAGGCGCAACAGCATGTCGGCGTGTTCGGCGATCTGGTCTGCGGTCCAGTGCAGTTGAACATGCCACCCGAGTGCTGCGATGCGCCGTGCCAGCGGCTCGACCATGTCGAATGAGGTGGGCGCATTGTCCAGCGTGTAGAGCGTGAAGCGAATGCCGCGGATGCCGCCCGCGCGCAACGCGTAAAGCTCCGCGTCGGTGACCGACGTATTGACGACGGCGATGCCGCGAGCGCGCTCCCTGCCCAATTGGGCGATGGCATCGAGGGTCACCCGATTGTCGACGCCGCTGGCGCGCGGGTTGACGACCACCGTGCGACTGGTACCGGTGCGCTGTTGCAGGCGGTTGTATTCCCTGACAGTGGCACCTTCGACAAAACCTCCCTTGACCGGAAAACGCCGGTCATAGACGTGCATGTGGGCGTCGCAAGTGAGCGGTGGCACCGCCAGCGCCGGCATGCCGGTACCACTGGTATTGGGGATGTCGATCACTCGGTGTCCGCGCGTGTCTTGCGCTGCGCGAGGACAGCTGCCGTATGCTGGCCCAGTGTCGGTGCAGTGAAGGGCGCGGGTCCGGGCGTGCGGCCGAACTTGATCGGGCCGGTGAAGCCGCGGTAACGCCCCGCGACCGGATGGTCAAATTCAGTGATCAGGCCTTCTGCAGCCACTTGCGGGTGGTCGAACATGTCGGCCACATTGCGTGCGGCGGAGCAAGGTACGTCCTCACCGAATAGCGCTTCCCATTCCAGTGCCGTGTGGCACTTGAGGGCATGGTGAAGTTTGGGGATGATTTCCGAGGCGTGCTGCGCCCGTTTTTTTACCGAGTCGTAGCGTGCATTGGTGCCAAGGTCGGTGAGGCCGATTTTCTCGCACAGTGCTTTCCAGAAATGCGGCGTGTTGGCCGAGATGTAGAGGTGGCCTTCACGTGTCGGGTGAATGCCGGTAATGCCGCCGGAGCGCATGTCGCGGCTGATGTCTTTCGGCTCGCCCTCGGCCCACACCAGTCGTGCCGACTGCATCGTCAGCGCGGCGCGCAAAAGCGAGACGCCGACGTATTGCCCGACACCGCTTTTTTCGCGTTCATACAGGGCCGACGACACGCCGGCCGCCACCAGTGCAGCGGCGTAGTAATCGACCACCGAGCCATAGAGGATTTCCGGCGGGCCGCCGTGCTTGCCTTGCTCGACGGCCATGCCGGTCATGGTTTGCAGCACCTGGTCGTAGCCGGCCTTCTCCTGCAAGGGGCCGGATTCGCCATAACCCGATACGGCGCAATAGATCAGGCGCGGGTTGATCGCCTGCAACTGCTCGTAGCTGATGCCGAGGCGCGGCGCCACACTGGGGCGGAAGTTGTGCACCAGCACGTCGGCTTCGCGCACGAGATCCAGCAGCGCCCGGAGGTCGTCGGCTTGCTTCAAATCGAGCATCACGCCGAGCTTGCTGCGGTTCACGCCGAGGAAGGCGCGGCTTTCGTTTTCGAGGGTAGACGGATATTTGCGCAGATTGTCGCCTGCAGGCGGTTCGATCTTGATGACCTCCGCCCCCTGGTCGGCGAGCAGCGAGCAGCCGTAGGGGCCGGCGATGTAGGCCGAGAGGTCGAGCACGCGCAGGCCGTTCAGGGGGCCGGGTGGGCCGGAGCGTGGAGGCAGGGGAGTCGTCATGATGTCAGACAATCAGGCCCATGCGGCGCGCGGTAGTGACTACTTGTTCGGCACGTTTGAAGAAGGGTGGATCAATCATCTGGCCATCGACCAGATAAGCGCCGGCGCCGTTGGCGGCTTCGGCAGCGTCGAGCACACGCAATGCGTGCGCGATCTCTTCATCGCTTGGGCGAAACACTTCGTTGGCCAGGACAATTTGCGAAGGATGGATGCAGCTTTTGCCGACAAAGCCAAGCCGCTTCGCAAGCTGCGCTTCGGCACGAAACCCGTCTACGTCCTTGATGTTGGCGAAGGCGGCGTCGTAGGCAAACACGCCTGCTTCACCGGCGGCCATGCGTACCGCGAACATCGCGTTCGCGATGGCCGTCGGTTCGCGGCGGTCGATGCCCAAGGGTTCGAACAGGTCGGCGAGGCCCAGTTGCAGACCCGCGACACGCGGGTGGGCACTGGCAAGTTGGTCAGCCGTGCGCAGGGCGCTTGCCGATTCGATATTGACGAGCAGCCGGATCGGTGCGACGACTTTGTTGGACCGTTCGGCTTGTTCCAGCGCGGCGGCGACGGCCTGCACCGCTGCCGGGCTGTCGGGCTTGGGCAGGTTGATCAGGTGCACGCCGGGCAGCGCCAGCGCGGCGAGGTCGTCCGCGAAATACGGCGTGTCCATGCCGTTGACGCGCACGATGATGGTTTTGGTGGAGCCTTCCAGAGTGCCGGAGCGCAGAAATGCGGCAAGGACCGTGCGCGCCTCCGCTTTGCGTTCCGGCGCGACCGAATCCTCAAGGTCAAACGACAGCGCATCGGCAGGACTGGCGAGCGCCTTGGCGAACAGCTCGGGGCGCGAGCCGGGGACAAACAGCTTGCTTCTCATGGTCTGCAACACAATTGGCGAAAGGGCGCATTGTGGAGCGGAATCCTGAAAAGGGAAAGCGGCTACTTGCGCTCCCAGCGCTGGGTGCGCTGGCCTTCCGTGATGTGCAGGTCGTTGATGCTGGCGTAGCGCTTGGCCATCAGGCCGTTGGGCGCGAATTCCCAGTTTTCGTTGCCGTAGGAGCGGAACCATTGGCCGGAATCGTCGCGCCACTCGTACTCGAAGCGCACCGCGATGCGGTTGCCGGCAAAGCACCAGAGTTCCTTCTTGAGCCGGTAGTCGAGCTCGCACTGCCACTTGCGCGACAGGAATTCGCGCACCGCGTCGCGCCCGTTGAGGAACTCGTTGCGGTTGCGCCATTCGGTGTCGCGCGTGTAGGCCAGCGCAACGCGCGCCGGGTCACGCGAATTCCAGGCGTCTTCTGCCGCCTGAATTTTTTTCTTGGCCGTTTCCTCGGTGAACGGCGGGAAGGGCGGGCGCCCTTCCGCGGGAGCAGCGTCGCTCATGTCGTGATCAATAAGTTTTGTACGACAGGAACTTGCCCGACAGCACCACGTTGACCCGGTCGCCTTTGGGATCGGCTTCACGCTGGATGTCCATCGAGAAATCGATCGCGCTCATGATGCCGTCGCCGAATTCTTCGTGGATCAGCTCCTTGATGGTAGTGCCGTACACGTTGACGATCTCGTACCAGCGGTAAATCAGTGGGTCGGTCGGCACGGCAGTGGGCAAGGAGCCTTTGTAAGGCACGATTTGCAGCCAGGCCACTTCTTCATCGGTGAGGCCGAAGATTTTGCCGGTGATTTCCGCCTGCTTTTTGGTCATCTGCATCTGGCCGAGCAGAGCGGCGACTACCCATTCTTTGCTCGCGTCATATTTCTTGGCGATGGTTTCCCACTTCATGCCTTTTTTGACTTTGACGGAAACGATCTTTTTGGTGACTTCAGTGCGATCCATGTTGGCTCCTTTGAAAAATGCGGGTGGGTGCGTTGTTTGTGAATCAGGCTACGCGTACGAGGGTGGGGCGGGGTTTGTCGTCTGACTCGATGCCGGGCTTTACGGTCGGCGGCTGTAGGCCGGCTTCACGCGGCTGGTATTCCTTCGATCGGTTGACCAGGAAATCGACCAGGTGGTTGCGGATCCTGTAGTACTGCGGGTCGTGGTGGATCGTGTTGCGGGTGCGCTCGCGCGTCATGGTGTTTTGCACAATCTCGGCAATCTGTGCACGCGGGCCATTGCTCATGAGCAATATGCGGTCGGCCAGCAACATTGCTTCGTCCACGTCGTGGGTGATCATGAACACGGTCTGGTGCGTGGCCTGGACGATGCGCAGCAGTTCGTCCTGGATCGTGCCGCGCGTCAATGCGTCGAGCGCGCCGAAAGGTTCGTCGAGCAGCAACATCTTGGGTTCGATGCAAAACGCCCGGGCGATGCCGACGCGCTGTTTCATGCCGCCAGACAGCTCGGAGGGCTTCTTGTGTTCCGCGCCCTTGAGGCCGACCATTTCGATGTAGCGCAGGGCGCGGGTTTCGGCTTCATCACGTGGCAAGTCGGGCCAGCGCGAGTTCACGGCGAACAACACGTTCTTTTTCACTGACAGCCAGGGCATCAAGGCGTGGCTCTGGAACACGACGCCGCGTTCCAGGCTTGGCCCCTTGACCTCGCGCTTCATCATGAACACGTTGCCGGTGGTGGCACGGTCGAGGCCGGCAAGCACATTGAGGATGGTGGTCTTGCCGCAGCCCGAATGACCGATGATGCAGACAAATTCGCCCTTGGTGATGTCGAACCAGACGTTTTCGAACACCGGCATGGCACCCGGTGCGAACGACTTGCCGAGGGCTTCGACTTTCAGGAATTCGCTCATGACCTGGCTCAGTCCACGTAGGAAACCAGTTTTTGCAGCCGCGCAAACAGGAAATCGAGGAACATGCCCGACACGCCGATCACGAGGATGGCGAAGATCACGTTGGTGATCGACAGGTTGTTCCATTCGTTCCAGACGAAGTAGCCGATGCCGGTGCCGCCGACCAGCATTTCTGCTGCGACGATTACCAGCCAGGCGATGCCCATCGAGATGCGCATACCGGTAACGATGGTCGGTGCCGCAGTCGGCAGGATCACCAGGAAGGCCCGGCGCAGCGGTGTGACTTCAAGCGTGGCTGCCACGTTGAGCAGGTCGCGGCGCACCCCGGCCACACCGAACGCGGTGTTGATCAGCATCGGCCAGATGGAGCAGATGAAGATGACGAAGATGCCCGAAGTCGACGAATCCTTGATGGTGTAAAGCGCCAGCGGCATCCAGGCCAGCGGAGAGATCGGTTTCAACACCTGGATGAACGGATTGAGGGCTTCGGAGAGCAGCGGTGACATGCCGATCACGAAGCCGAGCGGGATCGCCACCAGGCAAGCGATGAAGAATCCGAGCCCCACACGCAGCAGCGAATGGCCGAGCTGTATGGCAATCCCCTTGTCGTTCGGGCCGTTGTCGTAAAACGGGTTGGTGATGTGCTTCCAGCCGGCCTCACCGATTTGCAGCGGCGTCGGAAACCCCGTGGTTTTGGTCGTGCCGGGATCCTTGCCCAGTAACTTGAGGTACTCAGGATCGACGCCAGCCGTAGACACCGCCGCGCTCGCCACTGACGACGCAGACTGAAGGGTCGCCAGGTGCCATGCCAGCAGCAGGAGCACCAGAAACACTACGGAGAGTACAGCGGCAAGCGCGCTGCGGCGTTGCGCGCCTACCATTACGATGGGACTTTCCGGATGGCGAAGCTGTTGGCGTATTCCTTGGCCTTGGCGGGGTCGAACTCCTTGCCCATCACCTTGAACTTCTTGTAGGCGCCGTCAGGGACCTTTTGGTCCAGTTCTTTCATGCGCTTCTTGGCGTCGGTGAGCAGGAACACCTGCTCGGCGATTTTCTTGTAGTCCACGTCGCCTTTGACATAGCCCCAGCGCTGCATCTGCGTGAGCATCCAGACCGCCATCGATTGCCAAGGCACCGGGTCGAAATCGGCACGGTCCGGCACGTTCTTGATGCCGCCCAGACCATCGGCAAATTTTCCGGTCAGAACCTGGGCAATCACGGTTTCGGGCTGGTTGAGATAGGCCGTCGGCGCAATGACTTTGGCGATGAGTTCGCGGTTTTTCGATTCGCGCGCCATTGCCGCGGCGGTCAAGACCGCGCGATACAGCGCTGCAAAAGTGTTCGGGTTTTGCTTGATAAAGTCTTCGGAGACGCCAAAGGCACAACATGGGTGGCCGTCCCACAATTCTTTCGAGAGGATGTGAATGAAACCGACCTCGTCGTACACCGCGCGCTGGTTGAAGGGATCTGGTCCGAGGAAGCCGTCAATGTTGCCGGCACGCAGGTTTGCCACCATCTCCGGCGGCGGTGTTACGCGAATCTGCACGTCGGTATCCGGGTTGAGGCCGTTTTCGGCGAGGTAATAGCGCAACAAGAAGTTGTGCATCGAATACTCGAAAGGCACCGCCAGCTTGAATCCCTTCCACTGCTTGGGGTCGCGCTTGTCCTTGTGCTTGTTGGCCAGGGTGATGGCCTGGCCGTTGACGTTCTGGATCGTGGCAACGCGCATCTGTGAATTGGTTGACCCCAAGCCCATCGACATCGCCAGCGGCATCGGCGACAGGAAATGGGAGGCATCGTGCTCCTTGTTGATCATCTTGTCGCGGATCAAGGCCCACCCGGCGGTCTTGTTGAGCTGGACGTTCAGACCTTCCTTCTTGTAGAACCCGAGCGGGTCGGCCATGATCAGCGGCGTCGCACAGGTGATGGCGATGAAGCCGATTTTGAGGTCAGTCTTTTCGAGAGATCCTTTCTTCTCCTGGGCCATGGCCTGCAATTGACCGATCGGCAGCAGGCTGGAAATGGCTGACATCGCCGTCGCGCTGCCGACCGCGCGCAGGAACTTGCGCCGCACGCTTTCCTGCGGGAACAAGGCCTTGATCAGGGTGGCTTCGACAAAATCCTGCGACAGGGTGTCAGGGTTGGTGCCGCGGGCTTGCTGGGCGCGAATGTCGGCGGCGTTGTGTGAGGCCTGGTCGTGGTGCTGGCCGCACGAGCAGCCCGGGCCAAGTGCGCTGGCCGGGTCGTAGGGTTTGTAGATCGACTCATTGTTCACGGGCGACATGGCGGGCTCCTTGGGGCAGTGGGAAGAAAGGTATCTGGATTGGTCAAACGCAAATATCGCGCCAGCACTGAAACTGATGTAGTGCTGGCACTACATCAGCCGCTACATCGTCATCAACCCGTGCTTGACGGGGTACATGGCGATGCCCACGTCGTTATGGGCGCCGGTTTTTTCGAGGATGCGGGCGCGATAGGTCGACACCGTGTTGGGCGAGAGCTTCAGTCGTTCGGCAATCCGGCCTACGCTGTCTCCGCCGGCAATCATCTGGAATACCTGATATTCCCGCTGGGAAAGCGCCTCGTGCGGCGCGCTGTCGGTGTTGACCGAAAGTTGGGCGGCGAGTGATTCGGCCAGTGCGGCACTGACATAAATGCCGCCGCGGGCGCCCCGGTGCCGTCGTCTTCGACCTGGATCGTCAGGGCATCGTCGTCAAGCGTGATGGCGATGGCAACGCGTGCGGCCTGCGCATGACGGGCGACGTTCGAGAGCATTTCCTGAAATATGCGGAACGCGGCCGTGGCCAGCGCGCCGGCGGGCGCCATGACGCCGGCCGCAACAATATGGATGCGCGATTCGCAGGCGAGCTCGGTGGCATCCCGGAATTCCTGAATCTGCCACTCCAGTGCCGGAAGTAGCCCCTGGTGGTCGAGGATGCTGGGGCGCAGGTCGGTGATGATGCGGCCGACGTTCTCGACCGCACCTTCGATCAGACGTGCCATCGACTGGCATTTGCGCGCCAGGTCCTCGTTGCCGCCGAGGCGCTTGTGCATCCAGTTGACATCGAATTTGAGCGCCACCAGCAGGCTGCCGAGTTCGTCATGGATTTCCCGCGCAATGCGCGTGCGCTCCTCCTCGCGTACCGAGTGGGTGTGGGCGGCCAGTTCGCGCAACCGGTTCAGGGCATCGGAGAGTTCCGCCGTGCGCTCGCCGACGCGGGTTTCGAGTTCGTCCTTGGCGCGTTTGAGCAGTTCCTCCGCGCGGTGCCGCTCGGTGATATCGAGGAAGGTGATGACCGCGCCTTTGACCTCGTCGTTCTCGACGATGGGGTAGGACGAATACTCGACGTCAAATGGTTGACCATCGGCACGCCAGAACACCTCGGTGTCCACCCGGCATGGCAGTCCCTGCCGAAAGGCACGGAAAATCGGGCAATCGGTCTCGTGATAGTGGCCGCCGTGCCGGTGGGTGTGGTGCATGGCCTCGTGCATGTTGCGGCCAAACATCTCTGCCGCGGTGAAGCCGAGCATGGCTGCACCCGCGCGGTTGATGAAGGTGCAGCAGCCGTCCAGATCGATACCGAAAATGCCGTCGCCGGTCGATTCAAGCAGCAAGGCCAGGCGGTCGTTCCAGATGCTGGTGTTTGCTTTGGAATGGGGCAGGGAGGGCAGGGACAGGGTGGGCGTGGGCATGGTGAGGTAGCATCCGCAACGTCCATGCCAACGCGGAATCATCCTTGCGGACCGTCCGTGAACGCGGGTTGGCAGTGCAGCAGCAACGGCATTTCACCAATCTGGTGCGCAATTCAATCGCCTGCACCAAGTTGTGTCGCAGATTGGTTCAAGACGATTTGGCGGCGACAGGCTAAAATCAACTCGTTCTGCATCGTTCATGCACCCCGTTCCTCTTTCTCTCGCCACGCCATGCAACCATCCCGCCGCGAAGACCTGCGCTTGATCGCCGGTCACGGACGTTATTCCTCTGACTGGAATCTTCCCAACCAGTTGCACGCGAGCGTCTTGCGCTCGACCCATGCGGCAGCCCGCATCGCGCGCATCGATACCGCGCCCGCCTTGGCGGCACCGGGAGTCAAAGCGGTGTTGACGCACCTCGATGTTGAGCGCGCCGGCTACAAATCGATTGTCGGCGGGGTTGCAACCAAGGACAAGAACGGCGAGTTGATGAAAAAGCCGTTCTATCCGATCCTGGCGACCGATCGGGTGTGCCATGTCGGGCAAGCCGTGGCGTTTGTGGTGGCCGAAACGCCCGAGCAGGCACAGGATGCCGTGGACCTTATCGAGGTGGAATACGAGGAGTCCCCCGCGATCGTCACATTTGCCGATGCGCGCGCTCCCGGTGCGCCGGCAGTGCACGCCGATATTCCGGGCAATTTGTCCTTTGTCCATGAGCACGGTGACGAAGCCAAGACGGCCGCCGCATTTGCCGGTGCAAAGTTCGTCACAAAAGTGCGCGTCGACAGCCAGCGCCTGATCTGCAATCCGATGGAGCCGCGTGCCTGCCTCGCGTCATTTGACGCCGCGACCGGGCGCTACCTGCTGCACGCCGCGTCGCAAGGCCTGATTGCGCCGCGCGTTCACCTGCAGCAGATCACCGGCGTGCCGGCAACCGACATTGACCTGATCGTTGAAGATGTCGGCGGCAGTTTCGGGATTCGCAGCAGCCCGTATCCCGAATACATGTTGTCGATGCTGGCGTCCAAGACGCTGGGTGTGCCGGTCAAGTGGACCGGCAGCCGCACCGATACGTTTTTGTCCGACTATCATGGCCGCGCGCTGTCTCTCACCGGAGAAGTGGCACTCGATGACAAGGGCAACATCCTTGCGTTTCGCTGGGAGGACGAAATTGACCTGGGCGCGTATGCCGGGCCGTTTGGCGCTTTCATCGGCACGCAGAACGTCTCGATCATGTGCGGCGGCGTTTATCGCGTGCCCTCCGTGTTCGTGCGCTCGTGCCTTGCCTATACCAATACCACGCCGGTTTCGTCATATCGCGGCGCCGGTCGCCCGGACATTGCCTACGCGATTGAGCGACTCATCGACCAGGCGGCCCAGGAGCATGGTTTCGACAACCTTGAACTGCGCCGGCGCAACTTCATCACTCCCGCCGAGATGCCGCATACCACGGCGGCCGGGCAGACTTACGATTGCGGCGATTTTCCGGCGGTGCTGGAGCATGCCTTGAAAACCGTTGACTGGAGCGGGTTTCCGGCACGTCGCACACAAAGCGAAAAGCGCGGCAAGCTGCGTGGCATCGGCCTGGCGTCATATATCGAGGCCGCTGCTGCCGGTGCCCAACCCAAGGACCAGACTGCGGCGCGCGTGGCCGCCGACGGCACCATCACGATCTACTGCATGGCCGGCGGTTCCGGGCAGGGCCACGAGACCACGTTTGTGTCGGTCTTCGCGGGCGTACTCGATGTGGCGCCGGATGCGATTCAGTATCGCGCCAGCGACCCGGCGTTTGCGATGATCGGCAACGGTACGGGGGGCTCGCGTACGGCTGCAGGCCAAGGCAGCTCGTTCACGCTACTGGCCCAGGCACTGCTGGCCAAGGCGCGTCCCCATGCCGCGAAGGCACTTGGCGTGGCCGAGGTGAGCTACGCCAAAGGCGTTTTCAGCGGCGGTGGAAAATCGATCACGCTCAAGGATCTGGCACGGCAAGTGGCGCCCGCCGACGCTGGCACACACCCCTTTGACAGCGAAGCCGAAGGTTCGTACGGCGCGACCTACCCGAACGGTTGCCATATCGCCGAAATTGAAATTGACCCCGACACCGGCGTAACCGATTTGCTGCGCTACGTCGCCGTCGACGACCTCGGCAATATCCTCCAGCCGATGATTGTTGAAGGGCAGGTGCACGGTGGCGTAGCGCAAGGCTGGGGCCAGATGTTCGGCGAACATGCGGTATACGATCGCGAATCGGGCCAGTTCCTCACCGCCAGTTTCATGGACTATCCGATGCCGCGCGCCGGTTGGTTGCCAAATAGTGGGCATTTTGATCGCGTCCCGCACCCGGTGCCGACGAAGAAAAACCTGCTTGGAGCCAAAGGCGTGGGTGAGTCGGGCTGCTCGGGCTCATTGCCGGCCCTGATGAATGCGATGATGCATGCGGTGCGCCCGGCGGGCGTGAAAGAATTGCAAATGCCGGTGACTCCGGCGGTACTGTGGCGTGCGTTGCGAGACGCACGCGCCAAGGCAGCATGACTAGGCACGACGTAAAACCAGCGAGGAGAAACGATGTACGCATTTGAATACCAGCGCGCCGGATCAGTGGCTGAAGCAGCCAGCCTGTTGGCGAAAAATCCGGAAGCCAAGCTGCTTGCCGGCGGACAGACCTTCATTCCGACCCTGAAGGCGCGCCTTGCGCAGCCTTCGCATGTGGTCGACATCGGGCGCCTCAAGGAGTTGGCCGGCATCGAGGTCAAGGGCAACGTCGTTTCGATCGGCGCGATGACGCGCCATGCCGAGGTGGCGGCTTCGGCCGACGTCAAGAAAGCCATCCCGGCACTGGCTGACCTGGCGATTGAAATCGGCGACCAGCAGGTGCGCAATCGCGGTACGCTGGGTGGGTCGGTGGCCAACAATGATCCCGCCGCAGACTACCCGTCTGCCGTCCTGGCGTTGGGCGCTACCATTGTTACCAACCAGCGCGAGATCGCCTCAGGTGATTTCTTCCAGGGCATGTTTTCCACTGCATTGCAGGATGGCGAGATCATCGTGCGCATTGTGTTCCCGATGCCGAAACGAGCGGCGTATTCGAAATTTCACCATCCGGCATCGGGATACGCGATGGCGGGGGTATTCGTTGCCGATACTGCCAACGGTGTACGCGTTGCGGTCACCGGTGCCGGGTCTTCCGGTGTGTTCCTGTGGAAGGCAGCCGAAGCGGCGTTGACAAAGACTTTTGCCGCCGCATCGCTTGACGGCATTGCGGTCGATGAAGGTGAATGCATCGCCGACCTGCACGCCGGCGCAGATTACCGCGCCCATCTGGTCGGTGTGATGGCTAAACGCGCCATCAAGAAAATCACCGGCTGAGCCAAGAACATCGCTAGGATACTGACATGAATAAAATCGAATTCACCATCAATGGCAAGAAAGTGGCAACCCAGGTCGAAGGGCGTACGCTGCTGGTCAACCTGATTCGCGACGAACTCAAGCTTACCGGCACCCACGTGGGTTGCGACACCAGCCAGTGCGGCTGCTGCACCATCCATCTTGACGGCAAGTCCGTCAAGTCATGTGCGATGCTCGCGGCGCAAGCCGATGGCGCCAACATTGTCACCATCGAAGGCATGGCCGATGGCGACAAGTTGCACCCGGTGCAGCAGGCATTCACAGAGTGCCACGGCCTGCAGTGCGGTTTTTGCACGCCGGGCATGATCATGACGGCTGCGAGCATCCTCAAGGACCACCCGCAACCGACGGAAGAACAGATCGTGAAGGGGTTGGAGGGCAACCTATGCCGCTGTACCGGTTATATCAACATCATCAAGTCGGTGCATCGCGCAGCGGAGCTGATGAAAGCTTGAGGGGCCAGCGAGCCAAAGCGGATGCCGATGCTTGAGGGGATCGCGGCGCTGGTCAACCAGGATCCGTTCCTGCAGCGCAAGGGCCGGTTCGTCGATTGCGTATTGATGCTGGAGTCAGGCGACACCCGTTGGCGCCTGACCATTCATGGCGGCAAGATCGAGTCGATTGAAACCGGGCGTTTCATCATGGCGCGCCATGACGTTCTGATGCGTGCTTCGGCGGAGACCTGGGAACGGTTCTGGCTGTCGCGTCCGGCGCCCGGCTACAACGACCTGTTCGCATTGCTCAAAAAGCGACTCTTGACGATTGAAGGCAATGTGCAGCCCTTCATGGCCAACCTGTTCTATTTCAAGGGCGTTCTGGAAATGCCCCGGCGACTGGATGCAAAGGCTGAGGCGTGACGGCGTTCATCGAGCCGGTTCTGGGGCGTTATGTCCACGTCTCAATTGGCGGCAAGACTTGTCGTGTGTACTTTGAGGAAGCCGGTGCCGGCATTCCCTTGCTGTGCCTGCATACGGCAGGTGCCGACGGGCGCCAGTTTCGTGCGCTGTTCAATGACCCAGAGGTAACGAGCCGCTTCCGCGTGATTGCGTTCGACATGCCCTGGCATGGCAAGTCTTCACCACCGGCAGGGTGGCAGCATGATGACTACCGGCTCACGTCTGAGGGCTATGTCGAGCAGGTCATGGCGATTGCGGACGCGTTGCAACTGGATCGACCGGTAGCCATGGGCTGCTCGATCGGCGGGCGCATCGCGCTTTATCTCGCGCTGAAGCATCCGCAGCGGTTTCGCGCCATCATCGGGCTACAGTCTTCCGCCTTCGTCGACCCGTACTACGACACCGAATGGCTGCATCGCCCTGATACCCATGGCGGAGAGGTGTGTGCCGGGGCCGTGTCAGGGCTGATCGGCCCGGACGCACCTGATGCGCACCGTTGGGAAACACTGTGGCACTACATGCAGGGCGGGCCGGGGGTGTTCAAGGGCGACCTGTTTTTTTATAAAGTGGACGGCGATATACGTGAGCAGGTTGCCAGCATCGATACGGCGCTGTGCCCCCTTTATTTGCTTACCGGGGAATACGATTATTCGTGTCCACCGGAGGACACGCTGGAGGTGGCCCGTCGCGTAACAGGCGCAAAGGTCACCATCATGCCCGGCCTGGGACACTTTCCCATGAGCGAAAATCCCGAGGTGTTTCGCCGGCACCTGTTGCCGGTACTTGACGAAATCGTGCGTCGGGATTGAAACGGGAAGGTGCTCGTGCTGGCGTCGGCATCTCCCTTGCTTGGTCGGCGCCGCTCCGGTCAGCAGGGTGCGGATTGCGTCAGAGTTTCGAGAGCACGAATCCGATTGCCGCCACCGCGCCAAGCAAAACGACGACGATGGCCATGAGGGTCGCGGTGCTGGCATCGCTGGCTGACGCAACGGATACAGGCTTGGCAGGGAGTGCGGCTGGTGCTGCGTGAGGCGTCGCGCCGGGATTGCGGCGGGCCAACTCGGCGTTGAATTTGGTAAAGAACTCGCCAGCCATTTTCTGGGCGGTGGCGTCGACCAGGCGCGAACCGATCTGCGCGAGCTTTCCGCCGACGCTTGCCTTGGCGCTGTATTCGAGTAACGTGGATTTGCCTACTGCAGTCAGTTTCACGCGGGCTTCGCCCTTGCCAAACCCGGCTACGCCGCCCTGGCCATCAAATCGGATTGTGTATGACTCTGGGGCCACTACATCAAGCAGGGTCAACTTGGCCTTGAACTTGGCTTTTACCGGACCCACGGCGGCGGTGACCAGCGTGGCGAATTCGGATTCACTGGTGCGCGTAAGCTCATCGCATCCGGTAATCGAGGTTTTGAGGATCTCGGGGTCGTTCAGCGCGTCCCAGGCGATCTGCCGAGATACGGGCAGGGTTTGGGAACCGGTCATTTCCATGCGAAATCTTTCGTTTGATGGTGTCTGAGGAGCCGTATTGTGCACGATGCTGCAGGCTCCCGGGGGTCTTGCGGAGAAGTTTCCTGTGAATCTTGCAAAGAATCGGAAAATCTCCTATAATCAAAGGCTTTCCTACGTTCGACAGCGCGTAGCCCTCATTTTTTCCTCGTCAGGATCCGATTCAGATGCCGAGCATTCGCCTCAAAGAAAACGAGCCCTTCGAAGCCGCCATGCGCCGCTTCAAGCGCACGATCGAAAAAACCGGTCTGTTGACCGAACTGCGCGCACGTGAGTTTTACGAAAAGCCCACGTCCGAGCGCAAGCGCAAGTTGGCTGCCGCAGTGAAGCGTACCTACAAGCGCCTCAAGAGCCAGCAACTGCCACCCAAGCTGTACTGATCGGCCTGTCGCACCAAAAAGCCGCGGGCGCCAGGCGCTACGCGGCTTTTTTTGTTTATACGCCGTACTTGATCCAGGCTACGGCGCAGGAGATGGGAAATGACACTCAAGGAACGCATTACCGAAGACATGAAAAATGCGATGCGTGCGAAAGACGCCAAACGTCTGTCCGCGATTCGCATGTTGCTTGCGGCAACCAAGCAGGTGGAAGTCGACAAGCGCATCGAGCTCACTGACCCCGATGTGATCGGCATTGTCGAAAAGGAAATCAAGAAACGCCGCGAGTCGATTTCGCAGTACCAGGCCGCCAAGCGTGACGATCTGGTCGCCAACGAGCAATTTGAGGTGGATGTACTGAGCGCCTATCTTCCGGTGCAAGCGGGCGATGCTGAAGTGGAAGCCGCGATTGCCGACGCGATCGCCGCGGTCGGCGCAACAGGGCCGCAGGCGATGGGGAAGGTGATGGCGTCGGTGAAGGCCAGTTTGGCGGGGCGCGCGGACATGACCAATGTATCGGCCATGGTCAAGGCGCGATTGACTGGCTGAACACCCTCGGCGCGCTTGGTTCAGGTACTTCAGGGCGCGATTACCCGCACCCGCTATTTGGGTGCCCCGGCCTTGTCAAGGCCGCTTATTCTAGCGCCAGGCTTGATATTCTTCCCTTTGAACCACCCCAGGTTCATTTCGAGCGCATAGCGTGCGGGTTGAACGCTGCAATGGCTGTTCTCGGTTTTCGGTTTCATGTCCTCGATGTTGAGAATCGTGCCGGCCTCGTCAATGAAGGCAACCGATAACGGAAGCAGCGTGTTCTTCATCCACATGCACTGTTGTTCGCGCCCCGGGAATACGAACAACATGCCTTCGTTGGGGGCCATTTTTTCACGCATCATGAGGCCTTGCATGCGTGTTCCATAATCATTGGCCACCTCTGCCTTGATCAAGAACATGCCGGTCTGCAGTTGCACAGCAGGTAACGGGGGCTGACCGCCCGGCGTTTGGGCGAATCCGCCAAGTGAAACCAGAACACAGGCAATGGCGAGCAGGTGGCGCATGGATTGGACTTTGGCAGATGGAGAGTCGGATTTTAGGCCGGCCGGGAGATGCAAACTTGGAGCAACCCGGACGAAAAAAAACCGGACTGATGTTCAGTCCGGTTTTTTGAATGGCGGCGAATTACTTCTTCGCAGCTTCAGCTTTCGGTGCTTTGGCTTTTTTCGCTTTTTTCGCTTTTTTGGCCGGCTTGTCAGCCTTCTTTTCGTCTTTCTTCATCTCGGCCTTGGGGGCGTCAGCTTTTTTCTCTTGTGCGAAGCCTGTGGTGGCGACGGTGGCGAAAACGCCAGCGATCAGAACGGCCAGTAGTTTGCTCATTTCGTGTCCTTTGTTGAAGTTGTCCATCAATTCGCGAATTGACCTCCTCGGTCAAGGCAACTAACGCCTGTTTACTCGTGTGGTTGACAGTGATTGCCGGATAGTTCGGAAAAAGCTGTAATTTCGCGCAGTCTGACGAAAAGTCTTCGAACAATTCAATTACTTGGAGATTACCGCTTTTTTCCTCGGACTCTTTTGCTGGCCACCCTTTTTCTTGGCCCTGGCGTCAGTCTGCGGGGAACTGGGGAAACTCAGTAGATTTTGACCCGCTGGGGAGGCGATGGGTGCTGCAGGGGCGCCAAAGGTGGTTACGGCGAATGCGATCGAAACGAATGCAGAAAGAAGTGATTTCATGCACCGGACCCCTGGAAATTCAACAGGACAAGGGATCGAGCACAGGCGGTACAGGACTGGCTACTTGGCATAGCCGATCTCGGTTAATCCGATGGCGCGAGATTGGCCAGGATGCAACTGGTTCAAACCGATTGGACCGATCGAGGCCCTGATCAACCGGAGTGTCGGAAATCCCACTTTGGCGGTCATGCGCCGTACCTGGCGATTTTTGCCTTCTGAAAGCGTGATTTCGAGCCACGATGTGGGAATGGCGGCGCGCTGACGGATAGGCGGTACTCTCTCCCATAGGTCAGGCGGGGCCGGGATGCGCCGTACCCGCCCCGGGACGGTAATGAAATCTCCCAGGTCGAGTGGTGCACATAACCGGTCGATGGCGCGATCGTCAAGTTCTCCCTCGACCTGGGCCCAGTAGGTTTTCGCGAGTTTGTGTACCGGATTGCTGATCCAGTTTTGCAAGCGGCCGTGGTTGGTCAGCAACAACAGGCCTTCACTATCGGTGTCCAGTCTGCCGGCCGGATAGATGTCGGGAATATGGATGAAGTTGGCTAGCGTCTGGTGCGGGCCGTCGCCGGTAAATTGGCAAATGACGCCATAAGGCTTGTTGAACGCCACCAACTGTACCCCGATTCGTGCCTGGTCCCGTGCAACCGCCGGGGAGGCAAGGTCATTGCGCTTGCGAGAATGAAAAACCCCGCGCTTCGAGGTCGAGGCGCGGGGTTTCATGAGGCGGGAACGCTCACGCGTTCTGGATGTTCGAAGCTTGTTTGCCTTTTTGGCCTTGCGTCACCTCAAAGCTGACCTTCTGGCCTTCTTTGAGGGTTTTGAAACCCTGCATGTTGATTGCCGAAAAGTGCGCGAACAAATCTTCGCCACCGTCATCGGGGGTGATAAAACCAAAGCCTTTGGCGTCGTTGAACCATTTCACTGTACCGGTTGCCATAGATGCATGCTCCTGTAGATGTTAAGTATCGGACGAAAACCGCCCCAAAATGCGTTTGCGTTTCAAGGCCGTCCCCTACTTAAGACCCCGGTGTTGCTTTGTGGCGATCACCCGAACTTGCAAGGTGCCGGAACCGCTTGAACCAACCAAACGGTTGCTGTTTTACGTATTCCCCAGGCGGAAGTCAAGCATTTCGGATTTCTGCATGGGGGAAATGCTCTTCATGTTGTTTTTTTGGTTCCAGGCCCCATTTCTAAGCTGGACGGTGGCAAGGGTCTCCAGCCGCAATCAGCATCAGAAGGTAATAGAATTACTGCATGGCAACAAAATTTGACCCAGATGGCGGTGCGCAGCTCCAGGAGCGCAAGGAAAAGCTCAAACCGCCGCCGATGTACAAGGTGCTCCTGCTCAACGATGACTACACGCCGATGGAGTTTGTGGTCTCGACGATCCAGAAGTTTTTTAACAAGAGCCGTGAGCAGGCAACACAGGTCATGCTCAAGGTGCATCGCCAGGGTGTTGGCGTGTGCGGGGTCTATCCAAAGGATGTGGCAACCACCAAGGTCGATCTGGTGACCGAGCATGCGCGAGCGCACCAGCACCCGCTGCAATGTACGATGGAAGAAGATGGTTAGCATAACGCATCTATTCGGCTTTCGTTAGGCGGACGGGTGGTGTAGAGTTTGGTTGCATTCCGGGGTTCCGGACGAATCGAGGTAAAAAATGATCGCGCAAGAGTTGGAAGTCAGTTTGCACATGGCCTTTGTCGACGCCCGGCAAAAGCGTCACGAGTTCATTACGGTTGAGCACTTGCTCTTGGCATTGCTCGACAACCCGACGGCCGCGGAGGTGATGCGCGCGGTTGGCGCGAACATCGAGGATCTACGCAAGAATCTGGCGCAGTTCATCACCGAGCACACGCCCACCGTCGCTGGCAGTGACGACGTGGATACCCAACCCACGCTTGGCTTTCAGCGGGTGATCCAGCGTGCCATCATGCACGTGCAATCATCCTCGAATGGCAAGAAGGAAGTAACCGGCGCGAACGTGCTGGTGGCTATTTTTGGCGAAAAGGATTCGCACGCGGTGTACTACCTGCACCAGCAAGGGATCACCCGACTCGACGTGGTCAATTTCATTTCCCACGGCATCACCAAGCAGCCTCAGGAAAACAAGGAAAAGGCCGCCGCAGGCAGCGAAAACCAGGAAGCCGAAACCGAGAGTGAAGGCAAGTCCAGCCCGCTGGAAAATTACACCCAGAACCTGAACAAGTCTGCCGCTGAAGGCAAGATTGACCCGCTGATCGGACGCGACAATGAGCTTGAACGAGTGATTCAAACGCTCTGCCGCCGGCGCAAGAACAATCCCCTGTTGGTCGGCGAGGCCGGTGTGGGCAAGACCGCGATTGCCGAAGGGTTGGCGAAACGCATCGTCGAAGGTGAAGTACCCGAGATCCTCAAAGACAGCGTCGTCTATTCGCTGGACATGGGCGCCCTGTTGGCCGGCACCAAATATCGCGGCGATTTCGAACAACGCCTG